>JAEZHS010000592.1 GCA_023436825.1 Pseudomonadota bacterium
CCCTGATCGAGAACGGCAATGCCGTGCCGCTCACCGTGTCGGTCGAAAGCCCGATGAGCGAGGCCGACCACGTCAAGGCGATCCACGTCTTCAACGAGAAGAACCCGCAGCCGCACGTCTTCGACGCCCGGCTCGGACCGAAGAACGGCAAGGCGATGATCGCCACGCGCATCAAGCTCGGCGATTCGCAGAAGATCGTGGCCATCGCCGAGACCAGCAAGGGCGAGTTCTTCAGCGCCAGCGCCGACGTGATCGTCACGCTCGCCGCCTGCCTGGAAGACCTGACATGACCAACGTCCTCATCAATGCGCCCAAGACCGCCAGGAAGGGCGAGGTGATCGAGCTCAAGGCCCTGATCATGCATCCCATGGAGACCGGCTTCCGGCCCGGCACCAACGGCCGCATCATCCCGCGCAACATCATCGAACGCTTCACCGCGAGCTGGAACGGCAGCGAGATCTTCCGCATGGACTTCTCGCCGGCGATCGCGGCCAACCCGTTCGTCTCGTTCTTCGCCGTGGCAAGCAAGAGCGGCAAGATCACGTTCCGCTGGACCGGCGACGAAGGCTTTGCCGCCGAAGAGTCCGTCGCCATTGACGTTGCCTGACGTTCTGCGCCGGCGCGCAGCGCTGGTGTTGCTGGCGGTCGTTTTTGCGGCTTCTTTCGCGATGGCCCAAGTCAGCACGAACAAGGCCGGTGCCGACAAGCGCCGCTCCGGCTACCAGGACATGGGCCAGGCCCTGCAGAGGATGCAGGACGACGACACCGCCAATCCCGGCATGCTGTTCGTCCAGCTCGGCCGGCAGCTCTGGTCCAGGCCCGTCGGCGCCGCCAACAAGTCGTGCGCCGACTGTCATGCGCTGGCCGACATGAAGGGCGTCGCGGTGCGCTATCCCTCAATGCCCAAGGACAGCGACAAGCCGATCGACCTCGAAGGCCGCATCAGGCTTTGCCGTACCGCCAACCAGCAGGCCGAGCCGCTGGCGCGGGAAAGCCAGGACCTGCTGGCGCTGATGGCTTTCGTCGCCAATCAGTCACGCGGGATGCCGATCGCCCCGCCACAGGATTCGCGACTGACGCCGTTTCGGGAACAGGGGGCGGCGATCTATCAGCGCCGCCAAGGCCAACTCAACCTCTCCTGCGCCATCTGTCATGACGACAATGCCGGCAAGAAGCTCGCTGGTGTCACCATCCCCGAGGCCCATCCCACCGGCTATCCGCTCTACCGCCTGGAATGGCAGACCATGGGGTCGCTGAGGCGTCGCCTGCGCAACTGCCTGATCGGCATTCGGGCCGAGGCCTATCCCGTTGATGCCGTCGAATATGTCGCCCTGGAGATTTATCTGATGGACCGCGCCAAGGGCATGGTATTCGAGTCCCCAGGAGTGAGGCCCTGAACCCTTGGTGGCAATCCGATGCCGTCGCGCACGCCCTTGCAGACAGAGCCTCGCCGCCTGCCGCGCCGTTCTGTATTGGCGGGGCTGGCGATGGCCGGGGCGGCGGCCGGCGAGGGGGCCGCGCAATCGGGGGACGTGAAGTTCGGCACCTCGGGCGAGGGCGGTGGCTTCATCGTCTACGCGGGCGCCTTCGTCGACGCGATCAAGTGGGCCAATCCTTCGCTTGGTGTAAAGGCGATACCGACCCGCGGCAGCGTCGAGAACGTGCCGATGCTGCAGGAGGGCAAGCTCGATATCGGCCTGGTGTTCGGCGAGATGGCGCAGGAGCTCTTCAATCCCAAGGACGGCCCGCCGACCAAGCTCAAGGTGATCTGCACCGTGTACGCAAATCCCGGCATGTTCGTCGTACGCGCCGACACGCGTTATCGCACCATCGAGGATCTCGAGGGCCGTCCGGTCGTATGGAACGCCAAGGGAGCGGCGCTGGCCCTGCAGGCGCGCTACGTGCTGGGCGCGCTGGGCCTCGATCCGGAAAAGGACTTCGAGGCGATCTACACCGATCGCATCACCGACGGTCCGGCGATGCTGATGGAAGGCCGGGCCTCGGCGTTGTGGGGCTCCGGCAATCGCTGGCCAGGCTTCGTCAAGGTCGCGAGCGATCCGCGCGGCGCGCGCTTCATCACGCCCGACAAGGACCAGATCGACCGCATCGTCGAAAAGCACAACTTCATGCGGCGCATCGCGATTCCGCCGGGGCGTTACCCCGGCCAGTCCGATCCGCTGGTGACGGTGGGCTCGTGGAGCTACGTGCTGGCGCGCCCCTATCTCGACGATTCGATCGGCTACGCGCTCGCGGCGGCGCTGCACAAGATCGAGAAAGCCGGCAGCCTGTTCGGCGGGCAACTCGCCGAAAGCACGGTGAGAAATACGCTGTCCTCGCTCCCGCGGCCCGATGCGCTGCAGGGTGGCGTCGAACGCTACTACCGGCAGATCAGTGCGATGAAATAGTGGCTCTTCACGGCGGTTTCGACCCGTCGGCACTGGCGGCGGTCGGGTGCCGGCGCCTGAATCGCGACAGGAACGACAATGCACGCTCCTTGGTGGGTCCAGGAGAGGTTTCCGGCGTTTTCGGCGTTTCCGACAGAGGTCGTAGCGTCATCTGGGAAACCGACCCCCTATCAGTAGGGTTCGCTGGTGCATTCAGACGTGCCTTGCCGATCGGTTTCCGCCCGCCGGGCAACCGGGCAGGTCGGCCTGGCTGCGACCGGGCGCGATGATATCGGATGAACGATGCATAGAGCAGGGCCACCGGGAGGCGACACACGGAAAATATAACTTAAGTCTACACGCGAGTCAACTACGGTACTATTCTTTGTGTCAGTAGCGAGTGAATTGACCGGTTTAGGTGATGCAGGCCCGTAAGCTAGCCACGCGGTTTGAGGCGACCGTTTCCGCCCGCCAGATTCCTGAGGCCGAGCTCAAGACCCCGCCGCTATCCCAAAGCGCGCCGCTTCTGGAACCTGCGTCGATGGAGGAGTCGGAGGAAGTTCAAGACTTATGGGCCATGGACATGCGCAGCGGCGTGTCGATCAAGAAAGCCTATATAGCCATACTCAAGGAAATTGGACTCGCGGATGCCACTCTGCTCGATGTGCTGTTCCGATTTGGACCGGAGCGCACGGTCAAGCTGGAGGCGGCTGCAGCGCCTCGTGCAGTGGATGATTGACAGCATGCAATCAGTTGCAAGCTCAAGGCAGTGAGCGCTCCCGCGCGAGGTGCCGCTCATCAATCTGCAAACGGGGTCCAAGGTTGGCATGATGCCGGTGCCGGTGTTTGGGCTCACGCTTACTCCGCTCGGGTGGGATCTGATGGACGCATGTTCGGGCGGCAAGGAGAAGGCGCCGCAGAAGCCATGAATATGTAAGTTCCGTAAGACCGGGCATGACGAAGTCTTCCCACCGGGGCCTTTGTAGCGCGACACCGTCGCTTGCCTGTCGCTTCCGCCTCGGCCTTCGTGCGTTTGTTGTCGTCCACCTTCTATTGCGTCCGCTTGGCCGCAATCAGCCGTCGTGCCGCCGCCCACAGTGCTTGCCCTGCGGCAACACTTGGCCTGTCGAGCGTTTCGCCGGCCATTTCTACAATCGAATCGAGGATGCTCTCGAAACGATGCACGCCTCGTCGCCTTACTTGTACTGATCAGTGTAGTCGAGGGCGTGACTTCGCCGTAGTAGGGGCGATGACACATAGGGAACTGTTTCAGTGAGTTTCAGCTGATTTTTCGGGTCGCGCGGCGATTAAGTGCGTAATGATGGGCGGATGCCGCGTGTGTTGGCGTACGGCGTCCTCGAGCGCGCGATCAGCGTTCGTTACGCGTCGATGCTGGCGCAAATGTTCATTCCATGATTCGACCAGGAAGGTTTCGAGAAAGCGACCTTCGCGCGCAGTATCCTCGAACACGCCCCACGCGTAGGCGCCGTCGCGCCGGCGTTCGCCCGACTGCTTCTCGAGGTCGCTGAGGAATGCTTCTCGGTGACCGGGAAGAAGCTCATACTCAAGCGTGACCATCACTGGGCCTTCGTCGTCGTCGACGGCGGCGACCATGACCGGTTCGGGCCAATGCATCGACGGTGTCAGGTCAAGCGTAGCCCCTGTCTGCAGCTTCCAACGCCATGTCAGGCCGACGGCAAGGAGCGCACCTGCCGCGGCAACAAGGAGCGAGGTTCGTAGATCCAATGCATTTGCCAGCTCGCCCCATGCCACGCTTCCCAGGGTCATGCTGCCGAAGAACGCCGTGACATATAAGGCCAGTCCGCGACCTCGTACCCAGTTCGGCAGGGCGACTTGGGCCGAGATGTTGAGGTTGGCAACTGCGCCGATCCAGCACATGCCCGCGAGCACGCATGCCGCTACGGCCATCAGCGGTTCATCGGCCAGCCCGAACCCCACGAGCGATGCTGCAGTCCCAACCTCGCTCGCGGCGACCAGCCCGTTGGCCCCAAGCCACGCTTTAAGTACGGGCAGCACGAAGGCGGCACCGACCGCACCAGCGCCGATCGACGCCAGGAGCGCGCCATACAATTCCGGCCCGCCGGCGAGTTGCTCGCGGGCGATCAGGGGCAGCAGAGCCCAATAGGCGCTGGCGAATAGGAAGAAGCCAACGGAACGGGCGAGCGTGGCGCGCAGATGCGCATTGTAGCGTGCATAGCGAAAGCCCGCGGCGATGGCGCTCGCAAAGCGTTCCGCTGGCGCTGATCGGATACGCTGTTCCGATCTCCACCACAGGAAGACACCGATTACGCCGAAATTGCTCACCGCGTCGATCCAAAAGGGAGCGGCAATGCCCCATGTCACGATGATGACGCCAGCCAAGGCGGGGCCGATGGCGCGACTGATGTTGACACCGACGCTGTTGGCGGCGACGGCCGAAGGAAGGTCGTCGTGGGACACCAGCTCAGGCACGATGGCCTGCCATGCCGGTGCTTCCAGCGCGCTCAGCGAACTCAGCAGGAACATGAAGAGCAACAGCAATGCGGGCGTTGCCCAGCCCAAGGTGACGAGCGTCGCGAATATCGCTGAGAGGATGGTAACCAGGATCTCGAGCGTCACAATGAAGCGTCGACGATCGATGATGTCGGCCAGCGCGCCGGCGGGGAGCGCAAACAGGAACATCGGCAAGCTCGCGGCTACCTGCACCAACGAGACCATTAGCGGGCTGGCATCGAGGCTGGTCATCAGCCACCCAGCCGCAGCGTTGTAGATCCAACTGCCGATATTGGCGACAACCGTCGCAATCCAGATGGCGCGGTACACGGGATTGCGGAACGGTCGAAGCGCCGAAGCAGCAGTCTTGATGCCTTGCTGACGCATTTTAGAACGGCTCGCCTCGCTGGGCGCGCGCCGAGGCTCGACGGGGCGCTTCTCGTTCAATCTGTCGCCCCCTGAGCCATCGAGCCCAACAGTCCGACGACGGTGAAGGTGACAACGCCGAAGATCAGTTGCTTGACCAACGCCAGCCTCCACCTGCTTTGGAGCAGATCGGAAATGGGCGGCCCGGAAGCTTGTCTCACCGGCGGACCACGGGCGACCGCCACCGCTAAGTAATTAACTTGGGAAAGAAGGCAACGCCTTCGCCCCTCGTGGCGCTGAAGGCACGCAGCAGCATCTCGACGCCACGTTTGAATACTCCTTTGCGGTTCCGGACCGGATTGAACAGAGGTACCGCCATGGCCAGCCCGCCTTGAAGCTCGATTTGATCGGGTCGAAGAGTCCATCGCTGAAAGGATAGTCATCGCACCGGCGGTTCAGCCCGAATAGTCATATCGATCTACGCTAAAATGCCGCGCACGTTGCCTACCGCATTGTGATGCTGACGGCTGGAGGTGGTATGAACGTTCAATGCGATCCTTCATCTTTTTCTGGAGCATTTGATCTATCCTCGTGCCGCGAGGACAGGCGGGCGCTCGGCAGATGCCAAGAATATTTTATCGCCATAACGCGAAGCCCGAAGCACAAAGTCGCTCCAGCCAGAGCTGAAACGCCATATGGTAGGTCTAACGCGTCGCCAATCACGACCACGGAGGCGCCGGATAACGCTGCAACGGCATAAAGGTCGGAACGCAGTACCTGCGGGATTTCCATAAGAAAGACGTCGCGCGTCATGCCGCCGCCGATGCCCGTCAGCATGCCTAGGAGCGCGGCCATAATCGGGTTAAGGCCGAACTCAATCGCCTTTTGCGCACCGACGACGGCAAAGAGCGAAAGCCCTGCCGCGTCGAACAGGAGAACGGGGCTTCGGAGCCTGTCGACACCCGCATACCAGAAGAAGACGACGAGACCAGCCAGGAGTGAAACACCCAAATAGATTGGGTTCGTCAATGCAGCCGGGGGGACCGCGCCAATCAATAGGTCTCGGCTAATCCCGCCAAAGTTGCCCGCGACGAAGGACAGAACGAGAATGCCGAAAATGTCGAGGCGGCGATTGACAGCCGCGACCGCTCCGCTGATGGCGAAGACGAAAGTGCCAACGATGTCGAGAACGTGCACGAAGGTTTCGAGGCCAACCATGGCAGCCAAACCGCGAGAGATGATCGACGGAAAGCAAAACTTTCGAGCGTGTGCCGCCATAACGCGCGCGATAGCGAGTCCGTACCACGCGCTGGCAGCTTGGCGGCATGTTCAGTGATGCTGGGGCATCCCGAGCCATGCCAGCGCGCCCACAACCAACGCCTCCACGCCGGTTTCCAGCGTGGGATGCAGCACTGGCGCGAATTGCGGACTATGGTTAACCGGCAATTCATTGAGTTTGCCCGCTGCCTTGGCCCTCGCATAGATCTTGGGATCGACGCCACCCACAAACCAGAATACTGAAGGAATCTTCCATGCAGTGCCGAAGCAACCGAAATCCTCACTCGCTGGTGCAGGACCTGTGTGCTTCACCCGTTCGGCAGAAAAATAGTTGCGAAACGCCTCGGCAATGCGGCTGCTCGCGGTCTCGTCATTCACGTTGAGCGGATAGCGGTCAAGCCAAGTGATCTCCGGCCTGCGAGGGGCGCCCGAAGCTTCGGCCTCTGCGTTGACGATCCGCTCGATCGCGGCAAGAACGTGGTTGCGTACGCTGGCGTCGAACGTCCGCACATTGAGCTTGATGACGGCGTCGTCGGGAATGACATTTTCTTTAGTGCCCGCCTGCAGCACTCCCACAGTGACCACCGCCGCGCTGGTCGCGGCAACTTCGCGGGACACGATGGTTTGGAGCCGCAGCACCACGGATGCCGCCATGACAACGGGATCGATGCTTGCCTGCGGCATTGAGCCATGAGCGCCGCGCCCAAACAAGCGGATTTGCAGACTGTCCGCCGCAGACGTGATCGGGCCGGCGCTGCCGGCGATGGTGCCAGCTGGCCCGACCATGACATGCTGTCCAAGCACAATATTCGGTACGGGGAAGCGCTTGAGCAGGCCATCGTCGATCATGGCCTGGGCGCCTTGGGCGGTCTCCTCGCCGGGTTGGAAGACTGCGAGCAATGTGCCCTTCCAGGCATCGCGCGCCTGCGCCAGCAATGTCGTCGCACCTACCAGCCAAGCGACATGCATGTCATGGCCGCACATATGGCCCACCGGAACGGCGTTCCCTTCGGTGTCCTTCGCCGTGACCTTGCTCGCGTATTCAAGGCCGGTGTTTTCCGCGATGGGGAGTGCATCCATGTCGGCGCGAAGCATCACGGTCGGACCTTCGCCGTTGCTGAGAAGCCCGACCACACCTGTTTGGCCTACACCCGCCGTTACCTCGAAGCCGGCTTTCCTGAGTCTGTCGGCCGCGATTCCAGCCGTTCGTCGTTCCTGCATCGACAACTCGGGATGGGCGTGGATGTCCTTATAGAGAGCTTCAAGAGCCGGCAGCACCCGACCCATGCCACCCAACACGCGAGAAGCTGCTCCCGATTGGATATCCTCTGCCATCACGGGTCCCTCCTAGATTCGGAGCTTGAGCTGGAATGGCGGGAGCAGGACAATCATCGTGATTGCGGGCCGTAGCGGCAGGAGCGATCCGGGGATCAACTGTCCCGGAACTGTCGCACCACCCGCCCGCCGCAAGCGTCATCCGCCTGATGGTTTTTTCCGCGGTCACGCGGAGCGAACACCGCATTGTCATTGCACTCTTGCCGAAAAGGCGAACCGCCCCGTGATGCCGCCTAAACGTCAAGTTCTGGCGCCGCTCCTAGTCTGGCCTCGTTACCGCTAATAGCGCGACCGTAAAGGCAATCACCACAGCCAGAGCGGCGCCGGTCAGACTCAGCACGGGTTTTTTGGAGTGGGTTATGTCCAACGCCAAGGCCCAACTCCAGTCTTCCTAGACGTACCTCAAGGCAATGCTCGAGAGCCGTCTGCAGTTGCGCGTTCGTTGTACTAATATTTGGCTCCAATCTACTCCTTTCGGTATGAACGCGACGTTCGGCGGGGCGCCACTCGACGGGCCACGCTTACTCGGAATGGTGGATCTTGAGGATCGTCAGTCCTTCGACCGTCGAAGTGGATCAAGCCGCAGCTAACCGCCACGTCGCGGAGGCACCAATGGGTGACGGTTGGCTGCAGTAAATCAAGTATGACAGCTATCGCATGCACGCCAGCATCGATTGCAGCCAAGAAGCTGCTGACTTGCACGGGCCTGGACCGGTCGAATCGCTACCGCCATACGATCGACGCGCTTTACTCTCTGGGGGTGAAGTCTGCCTACATTGACGGCGAGTTCTGCGCTTTCAATGCTGATGGCGTGCCGGTCTTCAACCGGCTGCAAGCCGCGATGGATGAAGGGCGCACCGATCAGCTCGTTTTCTTAAGCCGATCGGCGCGCTACTGCTGGGTTACTACACCAAGGACGGACGCCCGCTCTGGGAGGAAACGCCATCATTTGCTGTCCAGCAGGCCGCCCGTTCATCGAGTGCTAGCCACCGGAACGCAGCGTTTGGGTATTGGAAGGCGGTCCAGCCGTTCGCTATCGCCTCTTCCAGGAGGCCTTGGCTAATCAAGCCGCGCAAACCCGCCGTCAGCAACAAGGTAGCCAGCAGCTAGAAGGAGCCCATTGATCTCTGTCATGAGAGGCGCCTTGCTCGAGTGCCGCCTGCAGCTCCCGCCTAGCCCGCTGCGCCCCCACTTCGTCAAGGCCACGGTGCGCATCCGACGGTACTGGGACGGCAGCCTGTCCATATCCCTCGGACTTCAGTGCCTGGCAGACTTCCAGCCAAACGGCACTCTCATCGACAGCAAAGGCAACACCGCCACGAGCCACCGGGCAATCAGATCGTCGACGATGATCATGGTCCTCCCTTGGGAGAGGCTAGGTGAGGAGGCAACGCGCCGGTTGTTTCCAGCATCACCCCTCACCCAACGTCCTCCCCGAGGGGGAGAGGAGCATGAATTTCTTCCCATCGCGTGTGTTGGAGACAGAACTGCTGCCCGACCGCCGCTATTCGACCGCCGGTTTCATTGCTCCCGTGATCGGCCAGCACCTACAGTCGAGACATGTTGAGCTTCGCCAACCAGTTCGTTGCCCGCGCCACGCGCCTGTTCTTCGCCGGGGCCGGCGAGCCCGCGCTGTGGACCGTCTCGGCTCATGGTCGCGTCGTAGGCTCGCTGGTCTGTCAAAACGGCACCTGGCGGCTGTCCTGGTTCAATGGGGCCGATCGCCGGCTCACCAGCTATGCCGGGCCGATCGGCGGCGACGTCGAGGGCCTGGCGGAAAGCCTGAGTGCTCGACTGGGCGCCCCGGTACGCCTGGAATCGCAGCCGGTCTAGAACCGCGCAGTTGAGATTTTCCGGACAACGACCGACAGTGCCGCGCTAGCGCCGCCTTGGCGCGCGACGGCTGTCCTTACGGGTGACTGATCCATGGATGCGATCGACAAGAAGATCGTGGCCCTCCTGCAGGAGGATGCCAGCCTCTCATTGGCGCAGATCGCGCATCGCGTCGGCCTGTCGCAAAGCCCGTGCTGGAAGCGCATCCAGCGCCTGGAGAAGGCGGGCATCATCCTGCGTCGGGTGGCGCTGATCTCGCCGGAAGCGATCGGCATGGGGCTGACGGTGTTCGTCTCGATCGAGACGGGGGATCACTCCTCGGCCTGGATCGGCAAGTTCGCCCAGCTCGTCACCGCCATGCCCGAGGTCATGGAGTTCCACCGCATGGCCGGCGACATCGACTACATGCTGCGTGTGGCCGTGCCCGACATGCAGGCCTACGATGCCTTCTACAAGAAGCTCATAGACACCATGCCGCTCAAGAACGTGACTTCGCGCTTCTCGATGGAGCGCATCAAGTCGACGACGGCCTATCCGATCGCCGCCGACATCAAGCCGGTGAGGAAGCGGTAGTCATATTCTTCCGGACCGCGCGCTTCCAGCTCGCTCATGATTCATGAGCGCGCGAGGACGCGCGCGGTCTGGAAGATCATGAGCGCAGCGCATCGAACAGCTTTTTCGCAGGTCGTGACAACCGCCGCGACTCGCGCACGCAAAGCATGAGCTCGCGGTTCGCCCACGGCTCGGCGATCCGGATGATGGCGAGCGGCAGGCCGCGGCGCTGCCGTCGCGCTGCCGCTTCCGGCACGATGGCGACGCCTACGCCCGCCGCTACCATGGCGCAGACGGCATCGAGGCTGCTTACCCTGACGCGCAGCTTGCGCATGCGGCCGAGTCGCGCCGCCTGCATCGCCAGGTGCCCGTCGAGCGCGGTACCGCGCGGCAGGCCGACGAAATCGAGATCGAGCAGCTCGGCAAAACCCACCTGACGGCGGCGCGCCAGCCGATGGCCGGCCGGCGCGATCAGCACCAGCCGGTCGGGCCGGAACGGATGGCTTTCGAGGCCGCCGGCCAGCACCGTCTTCGAGGCGATGCCGATGTCCGCGTCGCCGGCCGCGACGGCGGCGGCGATCGTCGGGCTCTCGCGGTCTTCGAGATCGAGGTCGATCGTGGGATTGGCCGCCAGGAAATCCGCCAGCAGCCGGGGCAGGTGCTCGGAGAGCGCTGCGGTGTTGGCCAGTACGCGCACACTGCCCTTCAGCCCGCGCGAATAGGCCGAAAGCTCGCCACGCATGGTGTCGACCTGCTGCAGCACGATGCGGGCGTGGTCGAGAAGGTTGCGCCCGGCATCGGTCAGCCGCACGCCGCGCCGGCCGCGCTGCAGCAGCGGCACGTCGAGCATCTCCTCCATGCCGCGGATGCGTGCGCTCGCCGAAGCCAGCGCGAGATGCGAGCGCTCGGCCCCCTGCGTGATGCTGCCGGTCTCGGCGACGTGGCGGAACAGGCGTAGGTCAGTGAGATCGAAGCGCATGGCCGAGCCTATGTCCATTCCGAAGGCAGAGTCCATATTCTCCACATTGTCATCGGGCGCATGGCGCCCGATCGTGCGCCATGGCGTTGTCCTCCCTGATCCCGATCTGCCTGGTGTTCGTCCTGGCCGGCTTCACCAAGGGCATCATCGGCCTCGGCCTGCCCACCATCGCCATGGGATTGCTGGCGGTGATGCTGCCGCCGGCCGAGGCGGCGGCGCTGTTGATCCTGCCGTCCCTGATCACCAACGTATGGCAAATGCTGGCCGGCCCCTATCTCGGCCGCCTGCTGCGACGCCTTTGGCCGCTGAACCTCGGCGTCTGTCTCGGCACCTGGCTGGGGGCCGTCCTGCTGGCCGGCATTGGCGGCCGACATGGCGGTCTCGCCCTTGGCCTGTCGCTGATCGCCTATGCCCTCACGGGCCTGGCTGCGCTGCGCCTGGTGGTGCCGCGCGCGGCCGAGCCCGTGCTGGGCCCGGTCACAGGCACGCTGACGGGCGGCATCACGGCGGCCACCGGCGTGTTCGTCATTCCGGCGGTGCCCTACCTGCAGGCCATCGGCCTGCAGAAGGACGAGCTGGTGCAGGCGCTCGGCCTCTCCTTCACCGTCTCGACCCTGGCGCTGGCCGCGGCGCTGGCCGGCGCCGACGCCTTCACGCGGGACCTCTTCCTGCCGTCGCTGCTGGCCGTCGCCGTTTCCCTGGCCGGCATGCGGCTCGGCCAGGCGGTGCGCGCCCGGCTGCAACCGCGGGCCTTTCGGTTGTGCTTCTTCACAGGCCTTCTGGCGCTCGGCGCCTATCTCGCACTGCATGGTCTCGCCTGACCGGCTGATGGACGCTCGGGGGTGACGGCGGTACCGTTCGGCAACCGCCATCGCTCCGGAGCGTTTCAATGACCGTGCACGCCCTCAAGAAGTCGAACGTCGCCAACCTTCACGCCAAGGTCTCGCCCGAGGAATGGCAGGCACGCGTCGATCTCGCCGCCGCCTACCGGCTGATCGATCTCTATGGCATGTCGGATCTGATCGCCAACCACATCTCGATGCGCGTGCCGGGCGAGCCCGACGCCTTCCTGATCAACGCCTACGGCCTCCTCTACGAGGAGATCACCGCGTCGAGCCTGATCAAGATCGACCACGAGGGCAACGTCCTCGCCAAGCCCGACTTCGGTGACCTCAACTACGGCGTCAACCGCGCGGGCTTCGTGATCCATAGCGCCATCCACA
>JAEZHS010000710.1 GCA_023436825.1 Pseudomonadota bacterium
GGTCGAGGTGATCTCCGACACCTCGGCGATGCGTCCCAGCCGGCGCTCCAGCGGCGTGGCGACGGAGGTCGCCATCGTCTCCGGGCTGGCGCCGGGCAGGGAGGCGGTGACCAGCACCGTGGGAAACTCCACCTGCGGCAGCGGCGCCACCGGCAGGAAGCGGTAGGCGACGATGCCCAGCAGCAGCACCCCCAGCATCAGCAGCGAGGTGCCGACCGGCCGGTGGATGAAGGGGGCGGAGAGGTTCATGGCCGCTACTCCGCCGCCGGCCGCCGGGGCGCGTCCGGCAGAGAGTGTGCGCCCGGCCGGCGCCGCGCACCCCGCAGCCAGGCGCCGAGCCGGTCCATGTAGAGATAGACGACCGGCGTCGTGTAGAGGGTCAGCACCTGCGACAGCAGCAGCCCGCCGACGATGGCGATGCCGAGCGGCCGCCGCAGCTCGGCCCCGGCGCCCTGTTCGAGCGCAAGCGGCAGGGCGCCCAGCAGGGCCGCCATGGTGGTCATCATGATCGGCCGGAAGCGCAGCAGGCAGGCTTCGTGGATCGCCTGCAACGGGCTCTTGCCCTGTTCGCGCTCGGCCACGAGCGCGAAGTCGATCATCATGATGGCGTTCTTCTTGACGATGCCGATCAGCAGGATGATGCCGATCAGGGCAATGACGCTGAGATCGTAGTGGAAAAGCATCAGCGTCAGGAGCGCGCCGACACCGGCCGAGGGCAGGGCGGACAGAATCGTGATGGGATGGATGTACGATTCGTACAGCATGCCGAGCACGATGTAGACGGCGAGGATGGCGGCTGCGATCAGCAGGGGCGTGGAGCTGAGCGACGATTGGAAGGCTTGCGCCGTGCCCTGGAAGGAGCCGTCGAGCGTGACCGGTGTCTTGAGGTCGGCCTGCACCTGCCGGATGCGCTGCACCGCGTCGCCGAGCGCGACGCCGGGCGCCAGGTTGAACGATATGGTGACTGCCGGGAACTGCCCCTGATGGTTGATGGTGAGCGGTGCGATCTTGTTGCTGAACTTCGCCACCGTGCTGATCGGCACCTGCGCCCCGTTCGCGCCGGTGACATAGATGCGCGACAGTGCCGCCGGGTCGGACTGGAAGGACGGCAGCACCTCGAGCACGACCTTGTACTGCGTGCTCGACGCGTAGATGGTCGCCACCTGACGTTGGCCGAAGGCGTCGTACAGGGTCTGGTCGATCTGGGCGAGCGACAGGCCGAGCCGCGAGGCGCTGTCGCGGTCGATGTCGATGGCGAGATGCGGCGACGCGACCTGCTGGTCCGACGTCACGTCCTGCAGCTCGGGCAGCTTGGCCATGGCCTGCTCGATGATCGGCGACCAGTGGTTCAGCTCCTCGCTGTCAGTGGATGTGAGCGTGTACTGGAACTCGGTCTTGGCAAGCCGGCCGCCGACATTGATGTCCTGGCCGGCCTGCATGAAGTACTTCACCCCGGGCACCTCGGCCACCTTGGGGCGCAGCCGCTGGATGATCTGCTGGGCCGAGGCGGTGCGCTCGCCGAACGGCTTCAGCTGGATGAACATGCGGGCGGTATTCTCGGCCGAGTTGCCGCCGGTGGACCCGACGAAACCCACGACGCCCGACACGCCGGGATCCTTCTGGATGATGGCCGAGAGCCTGTTCTGCAGCTCGGCCATGGCGGCGAAGGAGATGTCCTGGCGCGCCTCGGCTTGCCCGAAGATGAAGCCGGTATCCTGTTCGGGAAAGAAGCCTTTGGGGATCACCACGTAGAGGTATCCGGTGACGAAGATCAGCACGATCGTCGACATCAGGGTGACGAACTGGTGGCGCAACACCCACTGCAGACCCCGATCGTAGAAGCGCACCGAGGCCTCGAAGGCGTTTTCGCACATCTGGTCGAGGCGCCCGCGCTTGTGGCCGGTCTGCCGCTTCAGGAAGCGCGCGCACATGACCGGTGTCAGGGTGAGCGATACGAAGGCCGACATGACCACGGCCACGGTGACGGTGACGGCGAATTCGCGGAACAGCCGTCCGACGATGCCGCCCATGAACAGCAGCGGGATGAACACCGCGATCAGCGAGAAGGTGATCGACACGATGGTGAAGCCGATCTGGCCGGCTCCCTTCAACGCCGCATCGAACGGCCGCTCGCCCTCCTCGATGTAGCGTACGATGTTCTCGATCATGACGATCGCATCGTCGACGACGAAGCCCACCGCGATGGTGAGGCCCATGAGGCTGAGATTGTCGATGCTGTAGCCTGCCACGTACATGACGCCGAACGTGCCCACCAGCGCCAACGGCACGGTGATCGACGGAATGATCGTGGCCCACAAGTGGCGAAGGAAGATGAAGATCACCATCACCACCAGGCCGACCGTCAGGATCAGGGTGAACTCGACATCGATCACCGAGTCGCGGATCGACTGCGATCGATCCGACACCAGATCGACGCGTACAGTCGGCGGCACCGAGGCGAGCAGCCTCGGCATCATGGACTTGATCTGGTCGACGACCTCGACGGTGTTGGCGCCGGGTTGGCGGAAGATCAGAAGGAGCTCGCTGCGCTTTCCGCCGTACCAGGCGCCGGTGCGGGGCGCCTTGGTGGCATCGACGACGTTGGCCACGTCCTCCAGCTTGACCGGGGCGCCGTTGCGATAGGCGACGATGATGTTGCGGTAGCCCGCGGCATGGAAGAGCTGGTCGTTGGTATCGATGGTGATAGACCGATGCTCGTTCTCGAGATTGCCCTTGGCCTGGTTTATGGTGGCGCTGGAAAGGGCGTTACGCACTTCTTCCAGGCCGATGCCATGGGCGGCAAGCGCTGCCGGATTGGCCTGGACGCGTACCGCGAAGTCTTGTTGGCCGGCGACGAGCACTTGCGACACGCCGGCCACCGCCGAGATCTTCTGCGCCAGGATGGTGTAGGCGTAATCGTCGACCTTGTAGATCGGCAGCGCGTCGGAAGAGACCGCGTAGATCAGTATGGCGCGGTCGGCCGGGTTGACCTTGCGGTAGGTCGGCGGATTGGGCAGGTCCTTGGGCAGCAGGCCGCTTGCCGCATTGATAGCGGTCTGCACGTCGGTCGCGGCCCCGTCGATGCTGCGGCCGAGATCGAACTGCAGCGTGATCGACGTGGTGCCGAGGCCGCTGGTCGAATTCATGGAGGCGAGGCCCGGAATGGCGGCAAACTGCTGCTCGAGCGGCGTCGCGACCGAAGAGGCCATGGTTTCGGGGCTGGCGCCGGGCAGGGTCGCCGACACGGTGATGGTCGGGAAGTCGACATTGGGCAGCGCCGCGACGGGCAATAGATTGTAGGTCGCCGCACCGAACACCAGCAGTCCCAGCATCATCAACGAGGTGGCGATCGGCCGGCGGACATAAGTCTCGGAGATGTTCATGACCGTTCAGCCGTCTTTGCCCGCGGCCGCCGCCTGTCCGGCAGGTGGCGCCGTGTCGGTCTTTACTCGCGAGCCTTCGGAGAGCCGGTATTGGCCGTCGACCACGACCTTGTCGCCGCTGGCGAGTCCGCGAGCGACGACGGCAACGCCGTCCTGCATGCTGGCGACCTCGACGGAGTGGCGTTTCACGGTATTGTCCGGGTTCACTGTGTAGGCGTAGTAGCCCGCCGGGCCCTGCATGATCGCGCGCTCGGGAACCGTGACGGCGCCGACGCGCACGTCGATCACCAGGCGCACGTTGACGAACTCGCCCGGCCACAGCCGCTCGTCGGCATTCTCGAAGGTGGCTTTGAGGCGCAATGTCCCCGTTGCCGCGTCGATCTGATTGTCGATCAGGGTGAGCTTGCCCTGAGACAGCTGCGTCTTGTCGTCGGCGGCAAAGGCCATGACCGTGAGCGGGGCCGCGGCCTGCGCACGCCGGACCGAGTCCGCGACGTCCTGCGGCACGGTGAAGTTCACGAAGATCGGCTTGATCTGCGTGATGTTGACCAGCGGCACCGGCTGGTTCGCAGCCAGGACGTTGCCGACATCGACCAGGCGCTGGCCCGTGCGTCCGTCGATCGGCGCGCGGATCTCGGTGTAGTCGAGATTGACCCTGGCCGTGTCGATGGTCGCCTGATCGAGCGCGATGGTCGCGGTCAGAGCGGCGACGGTGGCCTGCTGCTGGTCGAAGCTCTGGCGCGACTGGTAGCCTTGGCCGATCAGCTTGCCGTAGCGTTCGAGATCGAGCTTGGCGCCCGCAAGCTGGGCCTCGTCGCGCTGCTTGGCGGCGTTGGCGTGATCGAGGGCGGCCTGGAACGGTGCACGGTCGATTCCGAACAGAAGGTCGCCGGCCTTGACGTACTGGCCTTCGGTGAAGGCGACCTTGACGATCTGACCGTCGACGCGGGTCTTCACGGCGACTGTCTCGTATGCCTGGACGGTCCCGATGCCTCGCACCAGCACCGGCATGTCCTTGGTGGCGGCGATGTCCGTCACGACGGGAACCGGAGGCACCTGCGCCGACGCCGCACGCGCCCGATCTCGGCCCATTTCGGAGACGATGAACCAGCCCGAGACGATCAGGCCGGCCACCAGGCCGACCGCCCCAATCTTGGACAAAGTGCCCTTGTTCATGCGTGCAAGCTCCATCGACGGAGACCACTCAAAGTGCATCCGCTTTTGTGGCGACTACGTGGCTGTACGTAGCGAGCCGTCCGCCGTGCCTGAGAATTCGCCGTATGATGCCGAATTGCCGCAGATGATCACGGCCAATTGCGCGAGCGTGTCACTCGAACCGCGGAGGTCAGCTTCGCCTCTCTCGCAAAGCTCGCGAATGTCGTGCCATATTCAGTTCTTGTGCGAGAGCGGGGCAGCGGAATGGCGGGCCATTATCGGGTGTTGCTCTGGCGGATCGTGCCGCTGACAGGCCTTGCGGTGGCCTTTGTCCTGCCCATGCTCGCAACCTACGCCGCCGCGCTGAATCTGGCGCTCCCTGTGCTGGGAGTGCTCGTGCTGATGGGCGTGGTATTCGCCTGTGTCTGGCACGCCGACATCATCGCCCACAGGACTGGCGAGCCCTACGGCACGCTTGTCTTGACCGTCGCCGTGACCGTGATCGAGGTCGCGCTCATCCTTTCGATCATGCTGGCGGGTGAGGGCAAACCGACGCTGGCTCGCGAGACGGTCTTCTCGGTGATCATGCTCGTGTGCAACGGAGTCGTCGGCCTCTGCCTGATCCTGGGTGGCCTGCGTTACGGCGAGTTGGGCTTCCGACTGCCCGGCGCCAGCGCCTACCTTGTGGTTCTGATGCCGCTTGCGACGCTGACGCTGATCCTGCCGACCTGGACGACCAGCGTCCCCGGACCGTTCTATACCACGTCGCAACTCGCCTTCGTCAGCCTGGTGACGATCATCCTGTACGGCGTTTTCCTCTACGTGCAGACCGTGCGCCATCGCGACTACTTCTTGTCCGACCTCGGGGGCGCTTCGGACCATCATGTGCCGCCCGGCCAACGTCAGCTCTGGGAAAGCGTCGTGCTGTTGCTGGTCGGGCTGGTGGCTGTCGTGCTGCTCGCCAAGGGGGTTGCCGGGTCGATCGAGACGGCGGTCGAGGCGATCGGCGCACCGACCGAGGCCGTAGGTCTTCTGGTGGCGGTGCTGGTGTTGTTGCCCGAGACGGTCGCCGCCTTGCGCGCCGCCCGACGCAACGAACTGCAGAAGAGCCTCAATCTCGCCCTCGGCTCTTCGCTCGCCACGATCGGCCTCACCATTCCCGCCGTATCGCTGCTCGCGATCGCCTTGCACCAGCCACTCGAGCTCGGCGTCGACATGCACGACACCGTCCTTCTCCTGCTGACCTTCGCCGTCAGCCTCGTGACCTTCGGCGGGGGCCGCACCAACATCCTGCCGGGCTTCGTGCATCTTGTGCTGTTCGCGGTGTTCGCCTTCATGGTTTTCGTTCCGTGAGCATGGGCTCTTGCCGCCGGGCTCCATTCGCGCAAGAACGGCACTTCGACAACAGGGGGAACGCTCCATGCCCGATACGTCCATGACTCTGTCCGACGACATCTTCGCCGAGCTGCGCAAGATCGACACGCCCACGATCACCAACGTGGTGGCGACCTATCCCAAGAATCCTTTGTGCCTGGGTCTCTACAATCCGTGGACCGAGAACTGGTACAGCGACAGCACCATCCGCTGCCTCTATCCCGAGATGGGGCCGATCGTCGGTTACGCCGTGACCTGCGTTTACGGTCTGCCCGATCCCAACTTCGCCGGTCGGCTGTCGTTCATGGACGTGGTCGATGCACTCGACGCCATGAAGAAACCGACGATCCTGGTGATTCAGCAGAAATGGCCGCCGGAGCTGCACAACAAGGCGGGCCTTGCAGGTGAGATGATGGTCAGCTCGATGATGGCCGTGGGCTGCGTCGGCATGATCTCCAATGGTCCGTCGCGCGATATCGACGCCATCCGCAAGCTTCGTTTCCAGCTCCTGCTGGGCGGCGTCACAGCGGGCCACGGCGAGATGGCGGTGCAGGCGGTGAACGTCCCGGTCTCGATCGGCGGGATGGACGTGGCGCCGGGTGAGCTCATCCACATGGACGAGAACGGCGCCGTAAAGTTCCCGCCGGCGCATGCGGAGGTGGTCGTCAAGAACGCCCGTGCCATGCTCGACGACGAGGCGCGCCGCTTGGTGCTCCTGCGCAAGGCGCGTACGGCGGCAGAGGTGCGTGCCGCCAATTCCGGTGGGGCCTATACACAAAAGAAGAGCTGACGTTACGTCATGGCCGACGCGACGGCCGTTCAACCAACGCGCTGGGGTCTGGCGGCGAAGCTGTTCGCCGTCCTGATCCTGCTGGGCGCCGTCGCCGTGCTGATCACCGGCAGCCTGGGTTACGTCAGGGCGCGCGAAGCGCTCGAGCAGACGATCTTCAATCAGCTCACGGCGACTCGCGAAAGCAAGGCGCACCAGGTCACGATCTATTTCCGGACCATCCGCGCCGACCTGCGCCTGCTCTCGGCGTCGAAGATGGTGGTCGACGCGATGCGCGGCTTCCGCGAAGCCGTCGACGAACTGGACGCCCGGCCGGTACCCGCGGACGTACGCGAAACCGTCGTCAACTGGTACGAAGCCGACTACATGCCCATGGTGCGCCGCCTGCTCGGCCCCAATCAGCCGGTGCAGGAGTTCCTGCCGGTCGGGGCTGCACCATACTTTCTCCAGGACTGGTATATCGTCGACAACCCGCATCCCAAGGAACGGCGAAAGCTCGTCGACCAGGCGGGTGAGGGGACCTACGCCAAGCTGCACGCACTCTATCATCCGCTGCTGCGCACTGCGGCCTCGACGCTGAACTTTGCCGACCTGCTGCTGGTCGATCCGCGGACCGGCCGGATCATTTATACGGTCGAGAAAGAGCCCGAGTTCGGCACCTCGTTGAGGGCCGGTCCCTACCGCCGGTCCAATCTGGCGGTCGCGGTGGCCCGTTGTGCCCAGACGCCCGACCCGTCGATGACCTGCCTGGAGGATTTCTCAGACTACATGCCGGCGAACGGCGCGCCGCAAGCATTCATGGCCGCGCCCGTCATCGACCAGGGGGTGGTCATCGGCGTGCTGGTGGCCCAGCTCTCGATCGACGAGATCGACAATATCGTGACCGGCGGCAAGCGTTGGCAGCATGAGGGCTTCGGCGCAACTGGTGAGGCCTATCTGGTAGGACCCGATCTTCTGGTCCGCTCGAGCCCACGCACGTTTTTCGAGAATCGCGACGTCTATTTCAAGGAACTGAAGGGCGGCCAGACGTCTGACGAGGACATCGAGGACATTCGCCGCTACGGCACGCCCGTCCTGCAACAGAAGGTCGACACCCAGGCCAGCCGTGCCGCCCTGGGCGGTGTCGAAGGCACTGGCGAGATCATCGGCTATCGCGGCATCCCGACGTTGGCGTCATGGGGACCAGTGCGGATCTCGGGCGTCAAATGGGCGCTGATCGTCAAGATCGACGCCTCCGAAGCCTTTGCCCCGGTCCATCGTCTCGAGCGCGATCTGATGATCGTGGGCGGCGTGGCGTTGATCGTGGTGCTGGTGACCGGGGCCTGGCTCTCGCGGTCGCTGCTGGGGCCATTGCGGGAGCTCACGGCCGGCGTGCGCCGGTTCGCCGCCGGCGACCACAATGCCCATGTGCCGGTACGCACGCGCGACGAGATTGGTCAACTTTGCGCGGCCTTCAACGGGATGGTCGACGAGATCAGCGAGAAGAATGTCCTTATCGAAAGCAAGAATCGCGAAAACGAGGAACTGCTGCTGAACGTCCTGCCGGCGCCGATCGCCAACCGCCTGCGCGGCGGCGAGAAGGGCATCGCCGACGGTTTTGGCGAGGTTACGGTGGCTTTTGCCGATCTGGTCGGTTTCACAGCCATGTCGTCGGAGATGCCGCCGGCCGAGGTCGTGACGCTCCTGAACGGCCTGTTCAGCCGCTTCGACGAGGCCGCCCGCGAACTTGGCATTGAGAAGATCAAGACAGTCGGCGACGCCTACATGGCCGTATGCGGTCTGCCGGTGGCGGTGCCCGATCATGCCGCGCGCATGGTGCGCATGGCGATCCGCATGGTGCACATTACCCGGGAACACGCACTGGAATACAGGGTCTCGATGAAGCTCAGGGTCGGCATCAACAGCGGGCCGGTCGTGGCCGGCGTTATCGGCAAGAGCAAGTACATCTACGATCTATGGGGAGACACGGTGAACCTGGCGAGCCGTATGGAGTCGGGCGGCCTGCCCGACATGATCCAAGTCACGCGCCCGGTCTATGAGGCGCTGAAGGACCAGTTCACGTTCGAGCCGCGCGGCGAGATCGAGGTCAAGGGCAAGGGCAATGTCGAGGCATGGCTGCTCAAGATGTAGCTTCGCGCCCCTTGCATCCCGCCGGAAGTTGGCGATTATCGCGTCCAAAGGAGGAATCCGACAGGATGATATCAGGCAGCCGCCATCGCGTTCTGGTGCTTTTCGCGTCGTTCGTCACTGGGCTTGTCGCGACGGAGCCGGCATCGGCTCAGGATGCTCCCATCTCCGGCTGGCGAGTCGAGTGCACCAGCGACGGCAAGGCCCTGGACTGCCGCGCGGTCCAGCAGATGATCAACCGCGAGGACAAGCAGCTCGTGGCGCAGCTCACGGCGCGCATTGCGCCCGAGACCAAGGCGCCGAGCCTGACCATCCAGCTTCCCCTGGGCATCAGCCTGACCGAGCCGGTCCAGCTCAAGGTCGACAATGGCGCGGTGGAACGCCTGCCGGTGCAGACCTGCACCAATGCCGGCTGCGTCGTCTCGATGCCCTTGAAAGACCCGTTCCTGGCATCGCTGCGGAATGGCACGACCCTCAAGGTCACGCTCCAGGATCCCAACAAGCGGGCAATCAACATCGACGTGCCGTTGATGGGCTTCGGCCTCGCCTTCGACAAAGCGACCAAATAGTGGGGCACGGCCCTGCGTCATAGGCTCGCGGACCGCCATGAGCGCGCGGACGCCGACGAGGGCAGGCCGATTAGTCGAATTTGGCCACAATAGGCCATCATATTGATCGCGGATTGGGGCTTGCCCCATTGAAAGGTAATCATTTTTTGCGCAAATGTTGCCCTTGGCGAAACGCGCTGAATGGGGCGGCGGGCAGTGGCTAAGAGCGAAACGATGAAACGGATCATGACCGGGACGGTCGCGGTGGTAGCCATCGCCGTGGTTGCGGCGTGGATTGCCAACAGCCAGCAGACCGCCAATGGCACGACGCCGGCGCTGCAGCCCAGTGGCCCCCTGATCGCGCGCGGCTACACCGAAGCTCCGGCCGGCACGGTCATGATCGCCAACGACCCCAATGGCGGCATGGTGCTGAAGGAACTGCGCATCAAGGATGGGCAGGCCGTCAAGCGCGGTGACATCATAGCGGTGATGGCCAATTATTCTGCGGCAGAGGTCGGCGTGAAGATCGCCGAAAACAACCTTCTGAAAGCGGAGCGGATTCGCGACACCGTCTTGAAGGGCACCCGCCTCGTCGATATCCAGCTCCAGGAAGACGCCCTGAAGTCGGCGATCGAAAACGATCGGCTGGCGACCATGCTGCGCAGCCGTTCCGGCAGGCCGCCCGAGGAAAAGGAACTCGAAATCCGGCTGGCAGAGCAAAACCTCAAGGCTCAGCGCGACAACCTCGAGCTGACCAAGCGGAAGTTGGCAATTGATCTTGACCAGAATGAGATCGATATCGTCAGGCTGAAGGCGGCGCTCGATCAGGCAATAGGCGCGCGTGAAGAGGCTCTGGTTCGCGCGCCCATCGACGGCGTTGTCACCCAGATCAATTCACGCGAGGGCGAGATGGCGTCTGGCCTGGGCATTGCCAGGGTCGTCGACATGAAGCAGTTGCGCGTCTTCGCGACAGTCGACGAACTGCATCTGCCCCGCCTGAAGGAGGGGACACCGGTCGAGGTGACCTTCCGCGGCACCCCCACCGTGTATAGGGGTAAGATCGCCATCGACCCCATGACCGTGAAGCGTGAGAAGCGCAGCGAAGCCGATCTCGGCGTCGCCAACGTTCGTCAGATCGAGGTCGAGATCCAAGCCGACGACGGCGTGACCTTTCCCGAGATGCTCGGGCGCGAGGCGCGCGTCACTTTCCTCTGATCCGGGCCTCTGACTTGGGGATTTCCACGTAGGCAGGCCGCTGACGGCATGTAACATTATTTGAACACTCGCGGCGGCGTGGAATGCAGACACGCAGCTAGGCGCACGGGAGCCGGAGCAGGTAAACGCACGGGAGCCGAAAAGGGAGCCCCCAAGGAGCGGAAATCCGGAAGCAGCCGCCATGGACCTCACGGTGCGTAGGTAGCAACACCATGGCCAGCCGGAGTGGCGACCGGCCAGCGAGTTATCAAATCGTCGGATGAATCCCTGAAATCCGGTCCCGCTTTCGCAACCTATGGCGGGTTCAGCGGTTTCTAATCCATGGGCAGGTGCGTAAAGTCCACGGCCGAATCGGCCGCGGGAGGGGAGGCGCGTGGGCGTCTGCAATCGCAGCCGCCCCGCATCTGCTATCTCGATGATTTCCAAGGCAATGACTGGCCCCAACGGCTCGCTCGGGCAGCCGGCTTGGGTCTTGGCTACGTTTGCCTTAATCCCTTCCTGACCCGCCGCAACGATCCGCTGCTGGTCGCCGATCTGGCCAAGCCGAACCCCGACCTCGGGAATGGCGGCTCGATCGAAGAAGCGGTTCACGAGGTAGCCGCGCTCTGCGGACAGCATGGTCTCGGCCTTTGCCTCGATGTCGTGCTTGACCGGCTGGCGTTCGACGGCACCAGCGCCCAACAGGCTGGAGACCTGTTCGAGCGCCGATACCACAGCGACGTCATCGATCCGCGCCTCGACGGTTCACTCGGACATGCCGTTACAGTGCGGCCGGACGCCGGTCGCATCGCACCATGGTGGGCTTCGCACCTTGTGCGATTGGCGAATGCCGGAGCAGCGGCCTTTCGTCTTCTGGGTCTCGGTCTTCTGCCGGCCGGCACCTTGCGTTCGATTGTTGCAGCCACCCGCCGCGAGGCCGCCTGCGCCCTATGGGCCTGGACCCCTGGGCTGGCCTGGTCGCGGCACAGCGAATTGGCTGGCGCGGGACTCGACGGCGTCTTCGCCTCCACGGCGTGGTGGGACGGGAACGCAGCCTGGTACGTCGAGGAGCTCGATTCGCTGGCCCGTATTGCGCCGACCGTCGGTGTAGTGGCGGAAGCACGCGGCCAGCCGGTCGATCGCGCGGCGCGCGGTCGTGCGCTGCAGTTCGCTGTTGCCACGACCGACGGCCTGTTCCTGCCGGAAGCGTTTGCCGCTGACATCGAAGACGAGGTCCGGCAGGCGGCAACGGACCTCGAACGTTGCTGCAGGTCGACGAAATCCGTTCGCCGTCTGACGGGATCATCGTCGGCGGTAACGGCGCTGGCGCGCCTCGATGCCGTCGATCCACGACAGGCGCAACACGGTCTTGTCGTTCTGATCAACAACGATTCGACCCGGGACCAGGCCGTGCCGGTGAGCCTGGATCCGCTCGATCCAGCGGCTGGCGCCGTGCTTGGTGAGCCCCGCCTGCTCGACGGCCGGGCGATGCCCGATCGCCTGCAGCCCGGCGAAGTGCTGATGGCCGAGGTCGCCTCGGTCGATCCGATAAGAAAAGGCAAATCGCTCTCGGCCAGCACCGCGACGACGCGCTCTCCGGTCGTGATCGATCGCGTCGTTCCCCAGGCACGGGGCTTTGCAGTCCGCCGGACCATCGGCCGGCCGATTACGGTGGAAGCCGACATCTTCGCCGACGGCCACGACGTCCTGGCCGCGGAGCTGCTTTGGCGCGGAGCCGGCGAATCGGAATGGCAGCGTTCGGGGATGACGCCGCTCGGCAACGACCGCTGGCGCGGCAACATGATGCCGCGGCGGGTCGGCCGGCATTTCTTCACCATCGAAGCCTGGCGCGACGAATTTGGCAGCTTGTGCCATGCCCTCGAGGTCAAGAGCCATGCCGGCGTCGATGTCAGCGTCGACATCGCCGATGCCGTCACCCATCTGCGCCGGTTGGGGCTGAACGAGCTTGCCGACAAGGCGGAGCGCGCCGATGCCATCGGCGCGGTGCGGCTGTTGACGGCTATGGAAACCCATCACCTAGTCGCGGCGAGCGAGGTTCGCCACTTGCCTTGCCGGCATCCCGAGATCGCCGTCGAGGTCGAGCGGCCGCAGGCGGAATTCGCGAGTTGGTACGAACTCTTCCCACGCTCGCTGGGCACCTTCGACGATGTCGTCGCCCATCTGCCGCGGGTTCGCGACATGGGGTTCGACGTCCTCTATTTCCCACCTATCCATCCCATCGGCGCGACCAATCGCAAGGGCCGCAACAATTCGCTGAAGGCGGCACCGGACGACCCGGGCAGCCCATATGCGATTGGCGCCCATGACGGCGGCCATGATGCGATCCACGCGGCCCTGGGCACGCCGGAGGCCTTTCGCCGGTTGGTCGCTGCTGCCCGCGAGCACGGCCTCGAGATCGCGCTCGATTTCGCCATCCAGTGCTCGCCCGATCATCCCTGGCTCCACCAGCATCCCGAGTGGTTCCGCCGCCGTGCCGACGGTTCGATCCGCTTCGCCGAGAATCCGCCCAAGAAGTACGAGGACATCGTCAACGTCGACTTCTACGCCGAAGGCGCGATGCCCGAGCTGTGGCTGGCGTTGCGCGATGTCGTGCAGCACTGGGCGGATGAAGGCGTGCGGATCTTCCGTGTCGACAATCCGCACACCAAGCCGCTGCCCTTCTGGGAGTGGATGATCGCCGACATCCGCGGCCGGCATCCCGACGTGATCTTTTTGGCCGAGGCTTTCACGCGCCCTGCCATGATGTATCGCCTGGCCAAGATTGGCTTCTCGCAGTCGTACACCTACTTCACCTGGCGCAACACCAAGGGCGAGATCGCCGACTATCTGCGCGAGCTCACGACGACGGACGTGGCCGACTATTACCGGCCGCATTTCTTCGTCAATACACCCGACATCAATCCCTACTACCTGCAGAGCTCGGGCCGTGGCGGCTTCCTGATCCGCGCCGCCCTGGCTGCGACCTTGTCCGGCCTGTGGGGCGTCTATTCCGGCTTCGAGCTTTGCGAAGCGGCGGCCCTGCCGGGTCGCGAGGAGTATCTCGATTCGGAGAAGTACCAGGTGCGACAGCGCGACTTCAATGCGCCCGGCAACATCGTGGCCGAGATCACCGCGCTCAATCGCCTGCGCCGTCTGCATCCCGCGCTGCACAGCCATCTCGGCGTGCGCTTCTACAACGCCTTCAACGACCAGGTCCTGGTCTACGGCAAGCCGTCGCCGGATGGTGCGGAGATGATTCTGGTCGCGGTCAGCCTCGATCCCCACTCCGCGCAGGAAGCGTCGTTCGAAGTGCCGTTGTGGGAGTGGAAGCTGCCTGACAATGGCGCCGTCGAAGTCGAGGATCTCATGCGCAACAACCGGTTCGTCTGGCAGGGCAAGGTGCAGCGCGTACGGCTCGATCCGGCCGATCTGCCGTTCGCGATCTGGCGAATCGCGCCGACGGGAGGCCGACCGTGAACGCGCCGCTGGCCGCTGCCCAGCTACCCGTTGCGCAGGATGCGCTCTGGTACAAGGACGCGATCATCTACCAGCTTCACATCAAGTCGTTCTTCGATTCGGACAATGACGGCATCGGCGACTTCCCCGGCCTGATCTCCAAGCTCGACTATATCGCCGAGCTCGGCGTCAATACGCTGTGGCTGTTGCCGTTCTATCCGTCGCCACGGTTGGACGACGGCTACGACATCGCCGAGTACACCGCCGTCCACCCCGAATACGGCACGCTCGACGACGCCAAGCGCTTCATCGACGAAGCCCATCGCCGCGGCATTCGCGTCATCACCGAGCTCGTCATCAACCACACCTCGGACCAGCATGCCTGGTTCCAGCGTGCCCGCCTGGCGCCAGCCGGTTCGCCGGAGCGCGACTTCTACGTCTGGTCGGACAACGACCAGAAGTACGCCGGCACGCGCATCATCTTCCTCGACACCCAGCGCTCGAACTGGACCTGGGATCCCGCCGCCAACGCCTATTACTGGCACCGCTTCTACGCCCACCAGCCCGACCTCAATTTCGACAATCCGGCCGTCATGGATGCGGTGCTGGGCGTCATGCGCTTCTGGCTCGACCTCGGCGTCGACGGGCTCCGGCTGGACGCGGTGCCGTACCTCGTGGAGCGCGAAGGCACCATCAACGAGAACCTGCCCGAGACCCACGATGTGCTGCGCCGCATCCGGGCCGAGATCGATACCCATTATCCAGGCCGCATGCTGTTGGCTGAGGCCAACCAGTGGCCGGAGGACACCAAGGAGTATTTCGGCAACGGCGACGAATGCCACATGGCCTTCCACTTTCCACTGATGCCGCGCATGTACATGGCGCTGGCCCGCGAGGACCGTTTCCCCATAACCGACATCATGCGCCAGACGCCGCAGATCCCCGAGACCTGCCAATGGGCGATCTTCCTGCGCAATCACGACGAGCTGACGCTCGAGATGGTGACGGACTCGGAGCGCGACTACCTCTGGCAGACCTACGCGACCGACCGGCGCGCCCGGCTCAATCTCGGCATCAGGCGCCGGCTCGCGCCGCTGCTCGAGCGTGACCGCCGCCGCATCGAGCTGATGAACTTCCTGCTGTTCTCCATGCCGGGCACGCCGGTCATCTACTATGGCGACGAGCTGGGCATGGGCGACAACATCCGGCTCGGCGATCGCGACGGGGTGCGTACGCCCATGCAGTGGTCGCCCGACCGCAACGGCGGCTTCTCGCGTGCCGATCCGGCGGCGCTGGCGCTGCCGACCATCATGGATCCGCTCTACGGGTACGAGATCATCAACGTCGAATCCCAGACGCGCGACGCCCACTCGCTGCTGCACTGGACCCGGCGCACGCTCGTCATACGCCGCATGCATGCCGCCTTCGGGCGCGGCTCGCTGCGGTTCCTGTACCCGAAGAACCGCAAGGTCCTGGCCTATCTGCGCGAGCTCGACGGTGAGGTCATCCTCTGCGTCGCCAACGTTTCGCGCGCGCCCCAGGCGGTCGAGCTCGACCTCTCGGAATTCAGTGGTCGCGTGCCGATCGAGCTGAGCGGTGGTTCGCTGTTCCCGCCGATCGGCCAACTTACCTACCTGCTCACCCTGCCGCCGTACGGCTTCTACTGGTTCATCCTGACGACCGAAAGCGAGGCCCCGTCCTGGCACACGCCCGCCCCTGAGCCGCTGCCGGACTACGTCACCGTCGTGTTGCGCAATCGGCTCGATCAGGCGCTTGAGACCGCCGCCCCTGTTCTGGAGCGCGAAGCCCTGCCGCCCTACCTGCAGAAGCGTCGTTGGTTCGGTGCCAAGGATCAGGCTCTGCAATCCTCGCATATCGCCTATCTGGCGCGGCTCACCGACGATCGTGACGTCCTGTTGGCGGAGGTAGAGGTCAAGACCGATGGTGGGGTCAGCCGCTGGCAGCTGCCCCTGTCGATGTGCTGGGAGGACGAACCCACGGCGGCGCTGCCCTCGCAACTCGCCTTGGCACGCGTGCGCCGGGGCCGGCGAGTCGGGCTCCTGACCGACGCCTTCGCGCTGCCGATCTTTGCCCGCCGCATGCTGGAGGCACTGGCCAACGCCGAGCACCTCGATACGACGGAAGGCCAGATCGTGTTCGAACCCATGCCCGACAAGATCGAGGTTCTGCGCCGACCGGCCGATGCGCAGGTCATGTGGCTGACTGCCGAGCAGTCGAACAGCTCGCTGATCGTCGACGATGCCGTAATGTTGAAGATCTTCCGTTCCGTCTCGACCGGCGAGCATCCCGAGGCGGAGATGAGCCGGTACCTCACTTCGCGAGGTTTCGCCAATGCGCCCGCCTTGCTGGGCGAGGTGACCCGCATCGACAGTGAAGGAAAACGTCACGCTCTTGCGGTGGCCCAGGCCTTCATTCGCAACCAGGGTGATGCCTGGACCTGGGTCCTGAACCAGGCCAATCGCGCGTTCGACGCCACGACGAGCCGCGAGGCTACGGCGGAAGCCCGTGTCGACGACATCCGCGACTATCATGCCTTCGCTGCCACGATAGGCCGGCAACTCGGCAACATGCACGTTGTGCTGGCGCAGCCGACTGACGACCCGGCTTTCGCGCCGCAGCGCGCCGCAGCCGAGGATGTTGAAGAGTGGATCACGCGGGCGTCGGGTCTTCTGACCCGTGCCCTCGATGCCATCGCCGATCGCAAGGACTGGGAAAGCGAAACGCTAGGCGCTCAGGCCGCACAGTTGCTCGCGGACCGGGACGCCTTGCAGGAGACGCTGCGGCGCCTCGGCCGGCAGGGCGAGGGCACGTTGATGACTCGCATCCATGGCGACTTCCATCTCGGCCAGGTGCTGGTCGCCAGTGCCGACGCCTACATCATCGACTTCGAAGGCGAGCCGGCGCGGCCTCTGGAGGAGCGGCGTCGCAAGGCGAGCCCATTGCGTGACGTCGCCGGCCTGATGCGTTCGATCGACTACGCCGCAGCCACGGCGATCGGTCCCAATAACGTGCTGGCCAGCCGACTCTCTCCCGGGCGGCGCGAGCGGCTGGTGACGCGGTTGCGCGAGGGATCGCAAAAGGCCTTCATCGATGCCTATCGCGAGGCGGCGGCCAGCCTGCCCGACATGGGGGGGGCGGGGCTGCTCGACTTCTTCCTGTTCGAGAAGGCGGCTTACGAAGTGGGCTACGAGGCGGCCAACCGGCCGAGCTGGCTTGGCGTCCCGACGACCGGGCTGGCGCGCATCGCCGGGCGTCTGCTCAAGCTCGCGCGGAGCGAGGCGTGAACGACATGACTAGGCCGCAACTCGACCGCGGCGAGGTCGAGGCACTGATGACCGCGCGTCATCGCGATTCCTTCCGCGTGCTGGGGCCGCATGACGGCCCTGACGGCCGAACCATCCGTGCCTATCTGCCGGGCGCGCAGTCGGTCGAGGTGCTGCGCCGCTCCGATCGTGCGTCTCTTGGCGCTTTGCCGGAAGTCGAATCGGGGCTGTTCGAGGGTGCCGTGGCCGACGCTTCACCCTATCTACTGCGCATCCAGTGGCCGGCCGCGGTTCAGGAGACCGAGGATCCCTACGCCTTTGGCCCGGTCCTGGGCGAGCTCGACCTGCATCTGTTCAACGAGGGTCGCCACTTCCATCTGGCTGATGCGCTGGGCGCCAACGTCGCCACCGTCGACGGCGTGCCGGGCGTCCGCTTCGCCGTATGGGCGCCCAATGCCGAGCGCGTGGCGGTGATCGGCGATTTCAACTCGTGGGATGCGCGCCGTCATCCCATGCGGCTGCGCTATCCCTCCGGGATCTGGGAGCTCTTCGTGCCGCGCGTCGATGCGGGTGTGCGCTACAAGTACGACATCATGGGGCCGGGCGGTGCGCGCCAGCCCGACAAGGCGGATCCGGTGGCGCAGCAGGCCGAACTGGCGCCCGGCACCGCCTCGATCGTGCATTCGCCGCGGCCGTTCCGCTGGTCCGACGACAAATGGATTGCAAGCCGAGCTGGGCGGCAGGCGCCGCAGGCACCGCTCTCGATCTACGAGGTTCATATTGGCTCGTGGCTCAGGTCCGGCGAGCCGCACGGCTCACTGTGGGACATTGCCGTCGATCGACTGATCCCCTACGTCGTCGAGCTCGGCTTCACCCATGTCGAGCTGCTGCCCATCACCGAGCATCCGTTCGGCGGCTCATGGGGCTACCAGCCGCTGGGGCTTTTCGCGCCGTCAGCGCGCTTCGGGCCGCCGGAGGCCTTCGCCCGCTTCGTCGATGCCCTGCATGCCAACAATATCGGCCTGTTGCTCGACTGGGTGCCTGCGCATTTTCCGACCGATCCGCACGGCCTGGCGCGCTTCGACGGCACGGCGCTCTACGAGCATCTCGACCCGCGCGAAGGCTTCCACCGCGACTGGAACACCTACATCTACAATTTCGGGCGCCGCGAGGTGCAGGGGTTCCTGATCGCGAGTGCGCTGCACTGGCTGGAGCGCTATCATGTCGACGGTCTCCGGGTCGATGCCGTGGCCTCGATGCTCTATCGCGACTACAGCCGGCCGGCCGATGCCTGGATCCCCAACATCTACGGCGGCCGCGAGAACCTCGAAGCGGTGGGCTTCCTGCGCCATCTCAATGCCGTCGTGGCCGAGCGCTGTCCCGGCGCCATCGTCGTCGCCGAGGAATCGACCGCGTGGCCCGGCGTCACCCAGGCGCAGCCCGATGGCCTCGGCTTCTCCTACAAGTGGAACATGGGCTGGATGCACGACACGCTGCGCTATATCGAGCACGAACCCATCCATCGCGCCTATCACCACGACGACATCACCTTTGGCCTGCTCTACGCCTTCTCGGAAAAATTCATCCTGCCGATCTCGCACGACGAGGTCGTGCACGGCAAAGGCTCGCTGCTCGGCAAGATGCCGGGGGACCGTTGGCAGCGCTTCGCCAACCTGCGGGCCTATCTCGGCTTCATGTGGGCCCATCCCGGCAAGAAGCTGCTGTTCATGGGCTGCGAGATCGCCCAGCCGCGCGAATGGAACCACGATGCGGAGATCGAGTGGGGACTCCTCAGTGACCCCGCCCATGCCGGTATCCAGCGGCTGGTTGGTGACCTCAACCGGCTCTACACGGCCGAGCCGGCCCTGCATCGGCGCGACGCCGAGCCGGAAGGCTTCCGCTGGCTAATCGGCGCCGATCGCGCCAATTCCGTCTTCGCCTTCCTGCGCCAAGGACGGGACGGGGGCCGGGAAGGCGATGCTCCGATCCTGGTCGTCTGCAACATGACGCCGGTGCCGCGGCATGGCTATCGGATCGGTGTGCCGCGCCCCGGCCGCTGGCGTGAGATCGCGAACACCGATTCCCGCTTCTATGGCGGCAGCGACCTCGGCAATGACGGTGCCGTCGTCGCCCACGACCAGCCCTCGCACGGCGAGGCCCAATCCGTTCTGTTGACCCTTCCGCCGCTCGCCACGGTGATGCTCCGCGCGGAGGGCTGAGATGGCGGCATGGCCCGACCGCCTGCTGGGCGGTTCGCCCTATCCCTTGGGCGCAACCTGGGATGGGCTCGGCACCAACTTCGCGGTGTTTTCTGCCCATGCCACGAAGGTCGAGCTCTGCATCTTCGATCCCTCCGGCCGTCGCGAGATCGCGCGCTTCGTCCTGCCGGAATGCACCGACGAAGTCTGGCACGGCTACATGCCCAATGCGCGCGCCGGCCTGATCTACGGCTATCGCGCCTATGGGCCTTACGAGCCGCAGCACGGCCATCGCTTCAACCATCACAAGCTATTGCTCGATCCCTATGCCAAGCGCATCGCCGGCGACTTGCGGCCGTCCGACGCGCTCTACGGCTACCGGGTGAACTCGCCGCGCGCCGATCTGTCCTTCGATCGCCGCGACAGCGCGCCGGGCATGCTGAAGGCCGTCGTTACCGACGACAGCTTCAACTGGGCCGACGACCGGCCGCCCAACGTGCCGTGGTCCGACACCGTGATCTACGAGACCCACGTGCGGGGGGTCAGCATGCTGCGCCAGGACCTGAGGCCCAACGAGCGCGGAACCTTTGCCGCCCTGGCCGACCCGGGCTTCATCGATCATCTCAGGCGGCTCGGCATCACCACCGTCGAGCTGCTGCCGATCCATGCCTTCGTGCAGGACCGCAACCTGCTGCAGAAGGGCCTGCGCAACTATTGGGGCTACAACAGCATCGGGTTTTTCGCGCCGGAGCCGCGCTATCTGTCCGACAATACGCCCGACGAGATGCGCATCGCCGTCCGGCGGCTGCATGCCGCGGGCATCGAGCTGATCCTCGACGTCGGCTACAACCACACCGCCGAGGGCAGCGAATTGGGGCCGACCTTGTCGTTCCGCGGCCTCGACAACGCCAGCTACTATCGCCTGGTTGCCGACAATCCACGCCACTGCGTCAACGATACCGGCACCGGCAACACGGTGAACCTTTCGACGCCGCGTGTGTTGCAGATGGTGATGGATTCGCTGCGCAACTGGGTCACCTCCTTCCATGTCGACGGGTTCCGTTTCGACCTCGGCGTGACGCTGGGCCGCGAAGGGCACGGCTTCGATCCCGGCTCGGGCTTCTTCGACGCCATCTGCCAGGATCCCGTGCTGTCGCGCGTAAAACTGATCTCCGAGCCGTGGGACATCGGGCCAGGCGGCTACCAGCTCGGCAACCACCCGCCAGGCTTCGCCGAGTGGAACGACCGCTTCCGCGACGGCGTGCGCCGCTACTGGCGCGGCGACGAGGGTCAGCGCGCCGACTTCGCCGCTCGCCTTGCCGGGTCGGCCGACTTCTTCGACAAGCGGGGGCGTCGGCCCTGGGCCTCCATCAACTACATTGCGAGCCACGACGGCTTTCCACTGGCCGACGTGGTGAGCTATGCCGAGCGCCACAACGAGGCCAACGGCGAGGACAACAAAGACGGTCATGCCGACAACCTCTCGGCCAATTGGGGCGTCGAGGGTCCAACCGACGATCCCGCGATCCTCGACACCCGCCAGCGCGTGCAACGCGCCATGCTCGCCACGGTCTTCCTGGCGCAGGGCACGCCCATGCTGCTGGGCGGCGACGAGTTCGGCCGCTCCCAATTGGGCAACAACAATGCCTATGCCCAGGACAACGAAACGTCATGGCTCGACTGGAAGCTGGCGGAAAGCTCCGAAGGGCAGGCGCTGACGAAGTTCACGGCGCGCGTCATCGCCCTGCGCCACCGGCAGGCCGTGCTGCGTGCGCCACGCTTCCTGCACGGACAGGACAAGGTCGTCGACGGCATCGGCGACATCGCCTGGTTCGACCCTGCCGGCGAGCAGATCTCCGACGACTCTTGGAACAATCCCGGCGAGCATCGCTTGGTGCTGCGCCGGGCCGGCCGCGACGACGATGGCGGGATCTCGATCCTGACCGCCTTCTTCAACGCCACCGGGGAGGACCACCGCTTTCGCCTGCCGCCGCCCGGACTGCCCACGCGACTGCTGCTGAACACTGCCAATCCCGATGCCGAGGAGAACGAACTCGAGATCGAGGAGATCGTCGTCGGCGCCCACAGCGTCGTGCTGACCTTGAGCACCCGCAAGGCCTAGGGCGATGACCGCTTTTGCGCGCGAGCTGCCGTTCGGCGCCACCCTGGTCGCGCCGGACCAGACGCGCTTTCGCCTGTGGGCTCCCGGCCAACCACAGATTGCCGTGGACATCGATGGGCTGGGCAGCGTGCCGATGACCCGCGATGCCGAGGGCTGGTTCGAAGTCGAGGCAGCCTGTGGCGCCGGCGCTCGCTATCGCTACCGCCTGGCCGATGGGCTGGTCGTGCCAGATCCGGCGTCGCGCGCCCAGAGCCGCGACGTCCACGATCCCAGCCTCGTCGTGGATCCGCGCGCCTACCGCTGGCGGCATCCGGCCTGGCGTGGTCGTCGATGGCAGGATGCCGTGCTCTATGAGCTGCATGTCGGCGCCCTGGGCGGCTTCGCAGGCGTCGCCGCGATGCTGCCCGACCTCGCCGAGCTCGGCGTCACCGCCGTCGAGCTCATGCCGCTCAACGATTTCCCCGGCGCGCGCAACTGGGGCTATGACGGCGTGCTGCCTTTCGCGCCCGACGCAGCCTACGGCACGCCCGACGAGCTGAAGGCGCTGGTCGATGCTGCGCACGGCCACGGCCTGATGATCTTCCTCGACGTCGTCTACAACCACTTCGGACCCGACGGGAACTACCTCGCGGCTTACGCGCCGGGCTTCTTCCGCACCGATGTCGTCACGCCGTGGGGTTCCGCCATCGATTTCCGCCGTCCCGAGGTGCGCCGCTTCTTCATCGAGAACGCGCTCTACTGGCTGATGGAGTACCGCTTCGACGGCCTGCGCTTCGACGCCGTGCATGCCATCGCCGCGCCCGACTGGCTGGACGAGATGGCCGCCGAGGTCCGTGCCACCGTCGAGCCCGGCCGCCATGTCCATCTCGTGCTCGAGCACGACGGCAACGAAGCCGGCCATCTGCGGCGCGACTTCGATGCCCAGTGGAACGACGACGCCCATCACGTCCTGCACGTCCTGCTGACGGGTGACGCCGACGGCTACTATGCCGATTACGCCGACCGGCCGGCCGAGCGCCTGGCACGCTGCCTCGGCGAGGGCTTCGTCTATCAGGGCGAACCCTCGGCCTATCGCAAGGGCGAGTGTCGCGGTACGCCTAGCGCCGATCTCGGCCCCACCGCTTTCGTGCTGTTCCTTCAGAACCACGACCAGGTCGGCAACCGGCCGTTCGGTGACCGGCTGGTCGAGCGTGTCGATCCCGCGGCGCTCGAGGCGGCGATCGTCCTGCAGCTCCTCTGCCCGCAGATTCCGTTGATCTTCATGGGCGAGGAGGGAGCCAGCCGCACCCCCTTCCTGTACTTCACCGACCATCATGGCGACCTCGCGCGCGCAGTGCGCGAAGGACGGCGGCGCGAGTTCGCAGCCTTCAAGGGCTTCCAAGAGGGCGAGTCGGCGGCCTCGATTCCCGACCCCAACGCGCTCACGACCTTCGAGAGCAGCCGGCCGGTCGCCGACGACGCGGAAAGGCGGGCCCTGTATCGCCGCCTGCTGGCACTGCGCGCCGCTGCCTTGACGCCGCATCTTGCCGGTGCGCGATCGATTTCGGCGAAGGCTGCTGGCCCGGCTTGCGTCGCCGCGCGCTGGCGGCTCGGCAACGGCGCCGTGCTGGGGCTGGTCAGCAATCTCGGCCCCACCGACTGCGCTGTCGATGCGCCCAGGGGCGATCTGCTGTTCGAGAGCCGCGCCGGCGCCGGCGAAGAAGTCCGCGCCGGCCATCTGTCGGGACCGGCAACTGTGGCCTTCGTCGAGGCCGCCGCCGGAGGCAATGGATGAACGAGGAAGCCGTCCTGGCCCGCGCCCGGTCGGCTGGCCTCGCTGTCGACTGGACCGATGCCATGGGGCGCCCGCAAAGGGTCAGGACCGAATCCCTGCGCCGCCTGCTGGAAGCCCTGGATGGCGTCGATGCACCGGTGGGCCCGCCACCGCTGGTCACCGCGCGTCTCGGCCGGCCCATCGCCGTCGCTGGCCTCGGCGGCGACCATGCGGCCGAGCTGGTGCTGGAAGGGGGCAAGGCGAAGTCCGCCATCCTGCGCGACGGCGTGCTGCCCGGCATCGGGCGGCTTGGCTATCACCGCCTGCGCTTCGCCGATCGCGAGATCACCTTGGCGGTCGCGCCGTCGCGCTGCCTCACTTTGCAGGATATCGGCGGCGGCGAGCGCATGTGGGGCGTGGCGGCCCAGGTCTACGGCCTGCGCCGCCCCGGTGATGGCGGCATCGGCG
>JAEZHS010000725.1 GCA_023436825.1 Pseudomonadota bacterium
TGATCGCGCTGGGCTTCGTGCTGGTCTACAAGGCGACCGACGCCATCAACTTCGCCCAGGGCGAGTTCGTCATGCTGGCCGGCATGGTCGTGGTGACCGTGCTCGGCGCCCAGGCCCCGCTGATCGCCGCCATCGTCGTCGTGCTGCTGGCCATGATCGGCTTCGGCTTCGGCCTGGAAAAGGTCGTGCTGCGGCCGTTGCTGGGCCGGCCGGTGGTCGCCGTCATCATGGCCACCATCGGCGTCGCCGCCGTGCTGCGTGGCTGGGGACCGCTCGTGCTGGGTATCGAGACGCGCGCCTTGCCATTGCCGATCGGTGACGAGCCGATCTCCATCGGACCGGCCACGCTGCCGCCGATCCAGGTGCTGGGCGCCGTGGTGGCGGTCCTGTTCTTCATCGTCTTCAGCTGGTTCTTCAAGAAGAGCCGCATGGGCGTCGCCATGCGTGCCGTCGCCGACAACCAGCAGGTCGCCCAGGCCATGGGCATCAACGTCGAGCGCTATTTTGCGCTCGCCTGGGCGATGGCCGGCGTCGTCTCGGCGCTCGGCGGCATCGTGTGGGGTGCCATGCTGGGGGTCGACGTCCAGCTCGCCCTGGTCGGCCTGAAAGTCTTCCCCGTGGTGATCCTGGGCGGCCTCGATTCGATCGGCGGCGCGCTGATCGGCGGGCTGATCATCGGCATCGTCGAGAGCCTGGCGGCGGGCTATCTCGACCCTTATGTCGGCGGCGGCACCAAGGACTTCGCGCCCTACGTGCTGATGATCCTGGTCCTCATGGTCAGGCCCTACGGCATCTTCGGCCGCCGCCAGATCGAGCGGGTGTGATGAGACCGGCCTTCGCAGTTCGCTTTCCTCCCCAAGCGAAGCTTGGGGAGGTGTCCGCGCAGCGGACGGAGGGGTCATGAGGCGGCGGATGGTCCATGACCCCTCCGTCGCCGTAAGGCGGCGCCACCTCCCCACGCTTCGCGTGGGGAGGAATGACCAGCTAGATCGAGGCAGGCTCTAGATGTTCCATCGCGAATCCGGAGTCTTCAAGACGACCTACGCCGCGGACATGGCGCTCTATCCGCTGCCGATCGCCAAATGGACGATCATCGCGCTGGCGGTGATCTTCGTGCTGATCATCCCGATGATGGTGCACGAGTACTACCTGTCGATCCTGAACCTGATCTTCATCGCCATCGTCGGCGCCCTCGGGCTCAACATCCTGGTGGGCTACACCGGCCAGATCTCGATCGGCCACGGCGCCTTCATGTCGGTCGGCGCCTACACGGCGGCCAACCTCGCCGTCAAGCTCGGCCTGCCGTTCTGGCTGACCTTGCCGGCCGGTGGGCTGATGGCGGCGCTGATCGGCGTCGTCGTCGGCATGCCAAGCCTTCGCATCAAGGGGCTCTATCTCGCGATTGCCACGCTGGCCGGCCAGCTCATCATCGAATGGACGATCAACCGCGTGCCGGCGATCTCGGGCGGCGCCCAGGCCTCGATCGAGGTCGATCGGCCGAGCCTGTTCGGCTTCGACTTCAACACCCAGGGCCGCCTCTACTTCTTCCTGCTGTTCTTCGCCGTGATCGCGATCGTGGCGACCCTGAACCTGGTGCGCAGCCGAATCGGGCGGGCTTTCGTGGCGGTGCGCGACCAGGATATCGCGGCCGAGATCATCGGCATCAACATCTACCGCTACAAGCTGCTCGCCTTCGCGATCTCGTCCTTCTACGCCGGCGTCTGCGGCGTGCTCTACACCTATTATTTCGGCATCGCCAACTACGAGCAATTCCAGCTGATCGTCTCGATCGACTACCTCGCCATGATCATCATCGGCGGCCTGGGTTCGGTGCTGGGTTCGATCTTCGGTGCGGTTTTCGTCACACTCCTGCCCATCGCCATCCGCATTCTCATGGAGAATGTCGGGTCCCTGTTCTTCACCTCGGCGGAAATGGCCAATGTGATCTCGGGGCTGCGGCTGGGCGTATTCGGCGCGCTGATCATCTTCTTTCTCATCGTCGAGCCCGAGGGGCTCAATCGTCTGTGGAGGAATATCCGGAGCTATTTCCGGGTTTGGCCCTTCTCGTACTAGGGCAGGGCATACAAAGGGAGGAACCCATGCAGAGGTTCATCAAGAGTTGGCTGGGCGTGGCGGCAACGACCGCGACCCTGGCGCTGGGCACGGGCCAGGCCTTCGCCCAGAAGGAAGTCATCTTCGGCCTGCAGTGCGACCGCACGGGGCCGACGGCGAACGTGGGCACCGTGCTCTGCCCGGGCTACCAGGACTACATCGCCCTGGTGAACAGCAAGGGCGGCGTCGAAGGCCACAAGATCAAGGTCATCGAGATCGACAACGAGTACAAGGTGCCGCCGGCCATCGAGGCGCACGAGCGCTTCAAGAAGGAGGGCGCGGTGCTGGAAGGCCTTTACGGCACGCCGCAGACCGCGGCGCTGAACAAGAAACTGGAAGAGGACAAGATCCTCGGCACCTCGCCCGGCTTCGGGACCGCCTCGGCCGCCGATGGCAAGCGTTATCCGTACACCTTCCCGATCGCGGCCAGCTACTGGTCGCAAGCTGGCGCGGCGGTTCAGTTCGCCAAGGAGAAGCTGGGCGGCAGTCTCAAGGGCAAGAAGATCGCCTACGTCTACTACGACAATCCGGCGGGCAAGGAGGCGCTGCCGATCCTGGAGGATCTCGCCAAGGACGAGGGCTTCGAGATGCGCACCTTCGCGGTGCCGGCCCCCGGCCTCGAGATGGGCGCGCAGGTCCTCGACATCACGGGCCGCTTCAAGCCCGACTTCGTCATCACCCACCTGTTCGGGCGCGCGCCGTCGGTCTCGATCAAGGAGCTGAAGGGCAAGGGCTTCCCGCTCAGCAAGGTGGTGGCGCTGGTGTGGGGCAGCTCCGAGGCCGACATCATCGCTGCGGGCGGCATGGGCATGGCCGAAGGCTACAACACCATCCAGTTCGCCGGCGTCGGCAAGGACTTCCCGGTGATCAAGGACATCGAGGCCATGTACAAGGCCCAGGGCAAGCAGCCGCCCAAGGAGATGGACTCGACGGTCCTCTACAATCGCGGCGTGCTGATCGCGGCACTGCATGTCGAGGCCTTCCGCAACGCCGTCAAGGCCAAGGGCGGCGCCACGCCGAACTCGGAAGAGGTCAAGAAGGGCATGGAGTCGATCAAGGGCTTCACGCTGGGCGGTCTGGTGCCGCCGATGGAGCTCACGCCGGCCGATCACGAGGGCGGCGGCTGGGTCGAGATCTGGACCGTGAAGGGCGGCAAGCTCGTCCGGACCAAGGAATGGTTCCAGGGCTATCGCCCGCTGATCCAGAAGCACCTCGCGGCCGACGCCGCGAAGTCCTGAACATTCGATCTCTTCCGGACCGCGAGCTTCCAGCTCGCTCACGCTCATGAGCGCGCGAGACGCGCGCGGTCCGGAAGAACATGACTCGGCGAGCGAAAGCGGCATCCCATGCTGGCGATCAACAACATCGAAGTCGTCTACGACCGTGTCATCCTCGTCCTGAAAGGCGTGTCGATCGACGTGGGCGAGGGCAAGATCACGACCCTGCTGGGGGCCAACGGCGCCGGCAAGACGACGGCCCTGAAAGCCATCTCCGGCGTGCTGCGCTCGGAGCGAGGCGAGGTGACCAAGGGCGCGGTGCTGCTCGGTGACAAGCGCATCGACGGCATGCGCGCCCATGACGTGACCCGGCTCGGTCTGGTCCAGGTGTTCGAGGGCCGGCGCGTGTTCGAGAACCTCACGACGGAGGAGAACCTGGTCGCCGGCGGGCACGTCCAGACGGCGGCCGCGGTGAAGCAGGGCATCGACCTCGTCTATTCCTATTTCCCGCGGCTCAGGGAGCGACGCGGCCAGGTCTCGGGCTATCTCTCGGGCGGCGAGCAGCAGATGCTGGCGATCGGCCGCGCGTTGATGAGCCAGCCCAAGGTCGTCCTGCTCGACGAACCGTCGCTGGGACTGGCACCGATGCTGGTCGAGGAGATCTTCGGCATCGTCGGCCGGCTGGTGAAGCAGGAGAAGCTTTCGGTGCTGCTGGTCGAGCAGAACGCCACCATGGCGCTGGGCATTGCCGACCACGGCTATGTCATGGAAAACGGCCGCATCGTGCTGGAAGGCCAGGCCGACAAGCTGCGCGACAATTCCGACATCAAGGAATTCTACCTCGGCCTGAACGAAGGCGGGGCGCGCAAGTCCTATCGCGATACCAAGCACTACAAGCGGCGCAAGCGCTGGCTGTCCTAGGCTTCCGGACCGCGCGCGGTCCGGAAGAATATGAGCTACGCTGGCGTCATGCGGTCCGCCTTGGTGTTCCTGTTTTCAGTCTCGATCGCACTGCCGGCCTTCGGCCAGACGCAGCTCGCCCAGCAGTGTGCCGCGTTCGGCGAGGCGCAGTATCGCAAGCTCAGCCCGTCGATCGATCGGATCACCGCACTCGACTTCCCGCCGCCGGCGCTCGAGCGGGTCGAAGCCAAGGCGGGATCGCAAGCCATCAATGCGGCGCTGACGCTGCGCGGCAAGCTCACCTTCCGCAACGGCCCGCCCTTCGAGACGCACTTCGTCTGCCTGCTCGACGCCCAGCGCCGGCCGCTTTTCTTCTACGCCCTGCCGGCATTGGCGACACGCGGGGCGCCCACGCCTGTGACCCGGGGCGGGATGCCGGCGCCCGCGCCGCCGCCGAGCGACACGCCGACCCTGCCGCTCGGCCAGGCGCCAGCCTTGAGCGAGCCGACGCGCCCGTCCTTGCCGGCCAGCGCGGTCCGGTTGCGCGGATTGGTGCGCGACCTCGGCGGGCGCCTGCAACTCCTGCCGTGCGACGGCGCGCCGCTCACCCTGGAGGACCGCACGCCGGAGCAGGAACTCACCCGTGCCCTGCGCGACCTGACGACGGGCAAGGAAGGCCGGCCGATGTTCGTCGAGCTCTATGGCAGCCGCGAGGTCGGTCTGGGGGCAGGCATCGCCGCGCTGGAGCTGCGCCGGGCGTCGGTCGAGACGGCCGGCTGCCGCGAGCGCTTCGACCATCGCGAATGGATCGGCATGGGCAGCGATCCCGCCTTCAGACTGGAAGTGACAGCGCGCGACATGGTCGTCAGCCTGCTGGGCGGACCTCCGACACAGCGCGTGACCCATGGTGGCCCCGAGCGGCAGGACGGCACGATCATGTACACCTCTGCGGATGGGCCAGAGCCCGTCGTCCTGATCAACGAACAGCGCTGCATCGATGCGCAATCGGGCTCGTTGTTCGCCTATTCCATCCAGATCAGGAACGAGGGTCACGCCCTGGTCGGCTGCGCCGCGCACAATCCCGGCATGCCGGCACCCTGAACAAGGCGCCCTGAGGAGCACAAGGAGGGGACATGGACGACATCGAACGCCTCAAGGAAGCGATCGGCTCGGCCCGGCGCATCGTGGCCTTCACCGGCGCGGGCATCTCGACCGAATCGGGCATTCCCGACTTCCGCTCGCCGGGCGGCATCTGGACCAAGTACAAGCCGATCTACTTCGACGATTTCATGGCGTCGGACGAGATGCGCCGCGAATCGTGGCGGCGCAAGTTCGCAAGCGACGAGACCATGCTCAAGGCCGAACCCAATGCCGGCCATCGCGCGCTCGCCAAGCTGATCGAGCAGGGGCGCATGAGCACCATCATCACCCAGAACGTCGACGGCCTGCATCAGCGTTCGGGCGTCCCGGATTCGAAGGTGATCGAGCTGCACGGCAACTCGACCTACGCGAGTTGCCTCGATTGCGGCCATCGCCATGAGCTGGAGCCGATCAGGAAAGCCTTTCTCGGCTCGGGCAAGCTTCCCCTGTGCGAGAAATGCGACGGTATCGTGAAGACAGCCACCATCTCCTTCGGCCAGGCCATGCCCGAGATCCAGATGGCCCGCGCCCAGGACGAGACGATGAACTGCGACCTGTTCATCGTGCTGGGCAGCTCCCTGGTGGTCTATCCAGCGGCCGGCTTCCCGCGCATCGCCAAGCGCAAGGGTGCGAAGCTCGTGATCGTCAATCGTGACGCCACCGACCAGGACGACGACGCCGATCTGGTGATCCATGGCGAAATTGGGCCGACTATGAGCAAAGCCGTAGGCGTGAACTGACCGGTCTTCGTTGCAGCATGTGAGCGGACGCGGTTTAATCGCCTTCGGTCGAGGAGGCGAGGATGAGGATGAATCGCAGGAGCGTGCTGCTCGGCGGTCTGGGTACGGCTCTGGCTGCCTCACCGACGCTCGCCCAGGACATCACCTTCTTTCGAATCGGCACCGGCGGCACCGCCGGGACGTATTTCCCGATCGGTGGCCTGATCGCCAACGCCATTTCCAACCCGCCGGGCTCCCGCACCTGCGCTGACGGGGGCTCGTGCGGCGTGCCGGGCCTGGTCGCGACGGCCGTGGCCTCCAACGGCTCCGTCGCCAACGTCAGCGCCATCGCCAGCGGCTCCGCGCAGTCGGGCTTCACCCAGTCGGACGTCGCCTACTGGGCGTTCAACGCCAGCGGCATCTACGAAGGCCGGCCCAAGGTCGATGTGCTGCGCGCCATCGCCAACCTCTATCCCGAGACCTTTCATCTGGTCGCGCGCAAGGGCGCCGGCATCAAGACGATCAAGGACCTCAAGGGCAAGCGCGTTTCGCTCGACGAGCCGGGCTCGGGCACTCTGGTCGATGCCCGCCTGATCCTGGCGGCCTATGGAATGACCGAGAAGGACTTGAAGGCCGAGTACCTCAAGTCCCAGCAGGCGGCCGACAAGCTGAAGGACAATGCCCTCGACGCCTTCTTCAGCGTCTCCGGCTGGCCGCTGGGCGCCATCGCCGAGTTGGCGGCGACCACCGGCATCGACCTGGTGCCGATCGACGGGCCGGAGGCCGAGAGCCTGGTCAAGGCGTACAGTTTCTTCGCCATCGACGAGATTCCTGACGGCGCCTACAAGGGCGCCAGCGGCGTGAAGACGGTGAGCGTCAACGCCATCTGGGCGACCTCAAGCAAGCAGCCCGACCAGCTCATCTACGACATCACCGCCGCACTCTGGAATCCCAGCACGCGCAAGCTGCTCGATTCCGGCCACTCCAAGGGCAAGGTGATCAAGTTCGAGACGGCGACACAGGGCCTGGGCATCCCGCTGCATGCCGGCGCCGAGAAGTTCTACAAGGAGAAGGGCCTCATCAAGTAGGCCCCGGTCGGCAGCTCTATCGGAGAAACGTTGATGCGGTTGAAGGGCAAGGTCTGCGTCGTCACGGCGGCGGGGCAGGGGATTGGTGCTGCGACGGCCCGGGCGTTCGCGCGTGAGGGTGCGACCGTGTGGGCGACCGATCTCGATGAGGGCAAGCTCGCGGCCCTGAAAGGCGTCGACGGCATCCGCGCCCACAGGCTCGACGTGCTGGACCAGGCCGCCATCGGCGCTCTGGCCAAGGAAACCGGCGCCGTCGATGTGCTGTTCAACTGCGCGGGCTTCGTCCACCACGGCACGGTGCTGGACGCCACCGACGACCAGTGGGCCTTCGCCTTCAATCTCAACGTCCGCAGCATGTTCTGGACCATCCAGGCGTTCCTGCCGGGCATGCTGGAAAAGGGCGCCGGCTCGATCATCAACATGTCGTCGGCAGCCTCGTCGGTGAAGGGCGCCGCGCTGCGCTGCATCTACGGCACCACCAAGGCCGCTGTCATCGGCCTCACCAAGTCCGTAGCCGTCGACTATGTCGCCAAGGGTGTGCGCTGCAACGCGATCTGCCCGGGCACCGTCCAGACGCCCTCGCTCGACGAACGCATCGCCTCCCTGGGCGGCGGACAGGATGCCCGCAAATTCTTCATGCAGCGCCAACCGACCGGTCGCTTCGGCTCGGCCGATGAGATCGCGGCCCTGGCCGTCTACCTGGCCAGCGACGAGTCGGCCTTCACGACCGGCACGATCAACGTGATCGATGGCGGCTGGAGCGTCTGACGGTGGATATTTCGGCCATCACCGCCATGGCTCCGGTGATCCCCGTGCTGACGATCGAACGGACAGTCGACGCCGTGGCGCTCGCCCGGGCCCTGGTGAAAGGCGGCCTGCCGGTCCTGGAGATAACCCTGCGCACTGGCGCCGCGATGGTTGCCCTGGAGGCCATTGCCAAGGAGGTCCCGGAAGCCATGGTCGGCGCCGGGACGGTCCTGGAAGCTGCTCAGGTCGAGCAGATTCAGAGATTGGGAGCCAAGTTCGCCGTCAGCCCTGGCTGCACGCCGAACCTCATGGCGGCAACCAAGGCCGCCGGGCTGCCGTTCCTGCCCGGCGTGCAAACGGTGTCGGAGGCGATGATCCTGGCCGAGCAGGGCTACCGGGTGCTCAAGTTCTTCCCGGCCGAGCCCGCAGGCGGGCTCGCGTGGCTGAGAGCCGTGGGCGCCCCGCTGCCTGGCCTGCGCTTCTGCCCGACCGGCGGCATCGGCGCCGAAACGGCGCAGTCATATCTGGCGCTGCACAACGTCGCCTGCGTCGGCGGTTCCTGGGTCGCGCCGGCCGCGGCGGTCGATGCCAAAGATTGGTCACAGATCGAGCGGCTGGCTGCCGCAGCCTCGAAATACAAACGGTCCTAGCGTAACATGCGGAAAGGTGCTTCAACGTACCTGGGGCAAGGACAGGCTGTCTTCATGAAGATCTTGGCGATTGCGGCGACCGCGTTTTTGGCCGTTGTTGGCACCGCAAAGGCCGAAGCGGTCCTTATCCTGAATTCCGAAGAAGCCTCCTACAGCATCCTGAGCCGCGCCACGCGCACGGAACTGCAGCGCCTGCCGGTCGGCCGAGAGCCGCATCATCTGATGACCACGCCCGACGGCAAGGAAGTGCTGATCGGCTCGACCGCGACGAACGAGCTGTTGGCCCTCGATTCCAAGACCGGCGAACGGCGCCGCGTCATCAGCAACATCATCGATCCCTACCAGCTCGGCTTTAGCGGCGACGGCAAGTGGTTCGTCACGGTCGCCTACCGGCTGGACCATGTCGACATTTTCCATGCCGACGGGTTCAAGCTCGCCGGCCGCATCTTCATCGACGGACTGCCGAGCCATATGGCGTTCGATGCAGCCTCCAAGACCGTGTTCGTCTCGTTGCAACAGAGCGGGCGGCTCGCGGCGTTCGACCTTGCGACGCAGACCCTCAAGTGGAACGTTCCCGTCGGCAACACGCCGGCCGGCGTGGTCATGCTGCCCGATGACAAGCGTCTCCTGGTGGCGCTGACCGGCGAGGATGGCCTCGCGGTCGTCGACCCCGCCGACGGCAAGGTCACCGGCCGCCTGCAGACCGGCAAGGGCGCGCACAATTTCTGGCCCAAGGGCGATGGCCGCCACTGGTTCGTGAGCAACCGCGTCGAGGGCAGCGTCTCGCTGGTCGACACGCAGGACATGAAGGTCGTGGGCAACATCAAGGTGCCGGGAGGTCCCGACTGCATGGACATCACGTCCGATGGCAAGGAGCTGTGGGTGACGCAGCGTTTCCTGCGCCGCGTTGCCGTGGTCGATCTCGAGCAGATGAAAATGGTCGCCAGCGTTCCCGTCGGCAAGTCGCCGCACGGTGTGTTCATGTTGAAGCCGGGACCGGCCGCACCGGGATCGCCTGTGAGTCCGGCCAGCGGACCACTGCGCGCGGTGTCGACAGGCTCCGGCACGGCGCGTTAGCCGGCTGCGCCGATGGGCGAGCTTACCGATCTCTGGGTTGGCGTTCAGAACTGGCTGTTCGAAACTTTCGTCGGGCCGGTGATCTTCTGGCTCGGCCAGATGGCCTGGTACGAACCGGCCTACAACGCCGTCGAGTTCGTCATGCTGGGCGTCCTGCAGATCGCGGTCATCGCGCTCGGCATGCGCTTCTTCGAGAAGCGCTGGCCGCTCGAGAAGGCGGGTGACGACCGGCTGATCGGCGTCGATCGCGTCTACACCGTGCTGAACAAGCTCGGCATCATCCCGTTCGCCGTCTTCGTCATCACCTATCCGATCTCCCAGGAGATCGAGCTGGTGATGCGGAGCTGGGGCGTGGCGCCGCCGCGGCTGGAGCGCCTGGTGCCGTGGCTGGGCGACAACGTGCTTGCCTCGTTCCTGGTCTACTTCGTGCTCTACGATTTCGCGGCCTACTGGTTGCACCGCGCCCAGCACGCCATCCCGTGGTGGTGGGCCCTGCACAGCCTGCATCACAGCCAGCGCCGCATGACGGTGTGGTCGGACGACCGCAACCATCTGCTCGACGACTTCCTCGTCACGCTCGCCCTGGTGCTGTTCTCGCAGATGGTCGGCGTGCAGCCGGGCGAGTATGTCTCGATCCTGATGGTCGGCCGCCTGATCGAAAGCTGGAGCCACGCCAACGTCGACATGAGCTTCGGCAGGATCGGCGAGCGGCTGATCGTCGGGCCGCGCTTCCACCGCCTGCACCACGCTCTGGCCAATCCGCAAGAGCGCCATATCCATGATCACAATTTCGCGCCGGTCTTCCCGGTCTGGGACATCCTGTTCGGCACGGCGATCTACGATGGCAAGCACCGCCCGACGGGTGTCGACGATCCGGTGGTCGACGCCGACAACGGCCGCGGCTGGGCGGCCCAGCAGGTGACGGTATTCGGCCGCTTCCTGCGGGTGGTTACGCCGCGCTTCCTGCGCGCGCCATTTCAGTCCGGACTTCGGCCGCCCGCGGAATAGGCGTCACCGCGCCGTAGCCCGTGGTCGACAACGCCGCGGCGACGTTGGCGTAGCGCGCAGCGGCCCTGAGATCATCGCCTGCCAGCAGGCGCGCCAGGAAGGAGCCGTCGAAAGTGTCGCCGGCGCCGGTCGCATCGACCGCCTCGACGCGATGGCCGGGCACGCGGAACCGCTCGCCAGGCGTGGCCACGAGGCAGCCATCAGCCGACATCTTCAGCGCCACCACGGGCGCGCCGAGCTTGAGATAGTGGTCGACGATCGCGTCCGGCTCATCGAGACCGGTGAGCTGCTGGGAATCGTCGAGGCTGGGGAGCAGGATATCGCAACGTGCCGCCGTGGCGTCGATGGTCGCCCGGGCCGTGTCGAGGTCCCAGAGGCGCAGTCTGAGATTGGTGTCGTAGGAGACCTTCACGCCGGCTGCCTGTGCCGTCGCGATACCGGCGTCGCAGGCCCGGCGCGCGCTGTCGCTGATCGCCTGGCCGATGGCCGACAGGTGGAAGTAGCGGGCGCCGGCGATGTAGTCCGCCGGCAGGGCTTCGGGCGTCATCAGCGAAGCCGCGGAGTTCTTGCGCAGATAGTCGAACTTGTGCCCGGCCGGACCGTGGGTGATGAAGCTGACGCCGGTCGGTGCGGTGGGATGGCGGCTCACGCGCGACGCATCGAGGCCTTCGGCCTGCCACAGCTCGAGGAAGGCATCGCCCATCCAGTCCTGGCCCAGACTGGTGATGTAGCCGGCCTTCGCTCCCTGGCGGGCGGCCGCGATGGCGACGTTCTGCGAATCGCCGCCGAAACCCTGCAGCCAGGTGCGGCCGTCGCCTTCCTTGGGCCGGTTGAATTCGATCAGCGGTTCGCCAATGGAAACGAGAGCAGGGGAGGTGGACATGACGCTCCAGGTTTCCCATGGTGCGTGCCGGCACTCAACTCCGATCACCCAACTCCGATAGAGGGAGGATGCAATGGCTGAGCAGAACGCCAAGCCCGGCGGACCCGATCTGAGCCAGGGTGTTGCCTTCTCCGACATTGCCGACGGCGCCATGCTTCTGGGCCATGTCGGCGAAGAGAAGGTGCTGCTGGCGCGCCGCGGCGCCGAGCTGTTCGCCGTGGGTGCGCATTGCAGCCACTATCACGGTCCGCTCGCCGAAGGATTGCTGGTCGATGACACGGTGCGCTGCCCGTGGCACCACGCCTGCTTCAGCCTGCGCACCGGCGAGGCGCTGGCCGCGCCAGCCTTGAGCGCCCTCGACTGCTGGTCGGTCGAGCAGCGCGACGGCAGGGTCTTCGTCAGGGAGAAGCGGCCGGCGCCGGCCAAGTCCGGCCCCCAGCTGAGCGGCAAGGCGCCGGACAGGGTCGTGATCGTGGGCGGCGGAGCCGCGGGCTTCGCGGCTGCCGAGATGCTGCGGCGGGAGCAGTACAAGGGCAGCATCGTCATGCTGAGCAACGACGATGCCGCACCGGTCGATCGGCCGAACCTGTCCAAGGATTACCTCGCAGGCAACGCACCCGAGGAATGGGTACCGATGCGCGGCGACGACTTCTACCCGGAGAACGGCATCGAGCTGCGCCTCAAGGCCAACGTCGCGGGCATCGACGCGCGCGCGCACGAGGTGGTGCTGTCGGATGGCGGCAAGGTCGGCTACGACCGGTTGCTGCTGGCGACTGGCGCGGAGCCGGTTCGAGTGCCCGTTCCGGGTGCGGGACCGTCGCAGATCCACACGCTGCGCAGCCTCGCCGACAGTCGGGCGATCATCGAACGGGCAAAGTCGGCCAAGCGCGCCCTGGTGATCGGCGCGAGTTTCATCGGCCTCGAGGTCGCGGCCTCGCTGCGCCATCGCGGCCTGGAAGTCCATGTCGTGGCGCCGGAGAAACGGCCGATGGAGCGCATCCTCGGGCCGGCAATGGGCGATTTCGTGCGCGCCCTGCATGAGGAGCATGGCGTCGTCTTCCATCTCGAAGACACGGTAGCGGGTATCGCCGGCAACAAGGCCACGCTGAAGAGCGGCGGCTCGCTGGAGGCGGACCTCGTGGTCATGGGGGTGGGCGTGCGGCCGCGACTCGAATTGGCGGAGAAGGCCGGGCTCAAGATCGATCGCGGCCTTGCCGTCGACGCGTTCCTGGCGACCAGCGCACCGGACGTGTTTGCCGCGGGCGACATCGCGCGCTGGCCCGATCCGCACACCGGGCAGGCCATCCGTGTCGAGCACTGGGTGGTGGCCGAGCGCCAGGGGCAGATTGCCGCCCTGAACATGCTCGGGCTGCGCCGGAAGTTCGATGCCGTGCCGTTCTTCTGGAGCCAGCACTACGACGTGCCCATCAACTATGTCGGCCACGCCGAGAAGTGGGACGAGCTCGTGGTCGACGGCGACATCGCAGGCCGCGATTGCCTGGTGCGCTACAAGCAGGGTGGCCGCACGCTCGCCGCGGCGTCGATCTACCGCGACGTCGCAAGCCTCCAGGAGGAGGTCGCGATGGAACGGCAGGCGGCTTGACGACAGCCTCGCTGTTATCCCGCGCGTAGCGGGGGGCCGTTGCTGATCTCTAAAGGTCCCTCGCTACGCTCGGGATGACAGCGTCCGCAGTCCGGCGCTAGGCTCGCACCAACAAATCGGAGGAACGAGGATGGTCGACAAGAAGGGCGCCAACGGCAAAGAGCGCCGACTGCGCAGCCGGGACTGGTTCGATGCGCCGGGCGATCCGACCATGGCGGCGCTTTACCTCGAGCGCTACCTGAACTTCGGACTGACGCTGGCCGAGCTGCACAGCAACCGGCCGATCATCGGCATCGCCCAGACAGGCAGCGACCTCTCGCCCTGCAACCGCCATCACTTGCAGCTCGCCGAGCGCGTGCGCGACGGCATCCGTGATGCCGGTGGCATTCCGATCGAGTTCCCGGTCCATCCCATCCAGGAGACGGGCAAGCGGCCGACCGCGGCGCTCGACCGCAATCTCGCCTACCTCAGCCTGGTCGAGAGCCTTTACGGCTATTTCTTTGATGGCGTCGTGCTGACCACGGGCTGTGACAAGACCACGCCCGCGATGATCATGGGCGCCTGCACGGTCAACCTCCCGGCCATCGTGCTGTCGGGCGGGCCGATGCTCGACGGCCACTTTGCCGGCGGCTTGGCAGGCTCCGGTACGGTCGTGTGGTATGCCCGCCAGGAGCTGGCGGCGGGCCGCATCGATCTCAAGCAGTTCCTGGAAATGGTGGCCGCGAGCGCTCCGAGCGTCGGCCATTGCAACACCATGGGTACGGCGCTGTCGATGAACAGCATGGCCGAAGCGCTCGGCCTGTCGCTGACCGGCTGCGCGGCGATCCCCGGCCCGTACCGCGAGCGAGGCCAGATCGCGTACGAGACCGGCAAACGCATCGTCGACATGGTGTGGGAAGACCTGAAGCCGTCCGACATCCTGACGCGCAAGGCGTTCGAGAATGCGATCGTGGCGGCGAGTGCGCTCGGCGCTTCGACCAACTGCCCGCCGCACGTCAACGCCATCGCCCGACACATCGGCGTCAAGCTCGACAATGCCGACTGGGACAAGACCGGCTACGACATCCCCTTGCTGGTCAACTGCATGCCGGCCGGCAAGTATCTCGGCGAGGCGTTTCATCGTGCCGGCGGCGTGCCGACGGTGATGGCCGAGCTCCTCAGGAACAAGAAGGGCCATGGCGACGCGCTCACCGTGACCGGCAAGACCATGGCCGAGAACGTCGCCAAGGCGAAGCCGGCCGACGGCGACGTCATCAAGACCTACGACAGGCCGATGCTGGGCCACGCGGGCTTCGCCGTGCTGTCCGGCAACCTCTTCGACTCGGCGGTCATGAAGACATCGGTGATCTCGCCCGAGTTCCGCAAGAAATATCTCGAGCGCCCGGGTGATCCCGACGCCTTCGAGGGCACGGCGATCGTGTTCGAGGGGCCCGAGGACTACCACCATCGCATCAACGATCCGGCGCTGCCGATCGATGAGAACAGCATCCTGTTCATCCGTAATGTCGGTCCCGTGGGTTATCCGGGGGCGGCCGAGGTGGTGAACATGCTGCCGCCCGACCGTCTGGTGAAGGGCGGCGTGCTGCTGCTGCCTTGCGTCGGCGACGGCAGGCAGAGCGGTACTTCGGCCAGCCCGTCGATCCTCAACGCGTCACCGGAGGCTGCTGTCGGCGGTGGCCTGGCGCTGCTCAGGACGGGAGACAAGGTGCGTGTCGATATCGGCAAGCGGCGGGCCGACATCCTGATCCCGGAAAAGGAGCTCGCCGAGCGCAAGGCGGCGTGGAAGCCGCACGTCAAGGAGAGCCAGACGCCCTGGCAGGAATTGCAGCGCAAGTTCGTCGGCCAGCTCGCCAGCGGCGCCTGCCTCGACTTCGCAGTCAACTACCAGAGAATCGTCGAGACCAAGGGCGTACCTCGGCACTCGCATTGATTCGGAGCGCGCGCATTCTCATGCATCTTCTGGATGCGCGCGGTCCGGAAGACCATGACGCGCCTCTGGAGTGGCACGCCGCCAGCCTACCGAAACAGCCGCTGCTCGACGGAGATCGGCAGGTCGGCGCGCGGGATCAGGATGATCGCCCACGGCGAAGTCGGCTGTCCTACCGGACGCATCGCGGGCGGCGGGGGAGGCGCGAGACTGGCGCCCGTGCCGGATGGAGCGAAGCCCGCACCGGCGCCGCCCGCGAAGCTGTTGGGCGCACTGGCCACCGGCCGCGGCGGCGAGGAAGGAGCGGGCATGCGCTGGGCCATCATGATGTCGGCCGGCATGCGCTCCTCGAAGACGACGACGATGCGGTCCCGCCGGCGGCTGGTCGAGAGGATATTGACCGAGTAGCCCTCGCCGGCGCGGCGACCGAGGAAGATGCCGACGGCGTTCATGCGGCCGGGCTCGAAGACGTCAGGAGCCGGGCTGCCGACGCGGCCCCACAGGCTGCGCCACTCGGTGATCGTGCCGGCGACGACCTGCTCGGGCTGACGGGTGATGGCGGTCGCACCTGCCCAGTGGCGTCCCTCGATGGCTTGCGCGGAGACATAGCCAACCGGCAACAGCACGGCCCCGGCGGTCAGGACACCATAGGACAAGAGCCGCCGACGCGGCAGGTACTCTAGGGTGAAAGCTGTGTCAGCGGCTGATCGCACAACAGATCTCGGGAACCCGGGCTGAACCAAGTGAGTGTCCGAAATGACCACTACACTTTGGCTCAATTGAGGCTGGGCCAGCTATGCTTCGCGATGCCGTCGTATCAATCATTGCAGCGTGTGTCTTTCGTGCAACACACACACGGCGATCGTGGCGGATGCGCGGGCTTTCCATGGCAGCCGGACGCGGCCGCGATGGCCGCGTGAGCGGCCTGCGGGAGGCGTGCAAGTTCGTGTGCAACCGCGAACGGACTGCCTCGCTACTGCACCGCGTTCGCTCAGCGGGTAATGTTGTCTTGCGCAGCTTCAACCGCAGGATGCGCGGCGAACCTCACCAGGAAAAGCCGAACGCGCAGTTGAACGCCGTTCATCCCTGTGAGCCGCGGTTTCTTTCGCCGTGACCGGCATCGGGCGTATGCTCGGATGAACACGACAATGGATGGCTGGGATGAAAGCGGCAATGGACGACCGGTCGGTGGCACAACGGGTGCTCGACCATATCGCCAACGGCACGACCGATCTCGGTGACGAAATCTGGAGCGAGCCGGTCGCCAACTACCAGTCGGAGGAAAGGCTCGCCGCGGAGATCGGGCGCGTGCTGCGGCGCTCGCCGACACCGTTCTGTCCGTCGGCGGCGCTGCCCGAGGTCGGCTCCTACATCGCGCGCGAAGCGGCCGGCACGCCGATCGCCGTGGCGCGTGGCGCCGACGGTAAGGTGCGCGCCTTCCGCAACGCTTGCCGTCATCGCGGCATGCAGGTGGCGAGCAATTCGGGCTGCGTGCGCGCCTTCGTCTGCCGCTACCATGGCTGGACGTACAACCTCGAAGGCCATCTGCGCCATATCCCGCACGAGGAGGGCTTCCCGGGCTTCGACAAGGAAACGCATCCGCTGGTATCGATGACGGCGAGCGAGCGCTTCGGGCTGGTGTTCGTCACCCAGGACGAACCGGCGCTGGGCGACGACGCCCTCGGTGGCTTGGACAGGCTGATCTCATCCGAGCAACGCCTGTTCGCGACTGCCGAGCGCGAGTTCGAGGTCAACTGGAAGATCCTGTTGGAAGGCTTCATCGAGGGCTATCACATCAAGTCGACGCATCCCGAGAGCTTCCTGCCCTATGGCTTCGACAATCTGAACGTCATCGACCTGTTCGGCCGGCACAGCCGTGTCACTTATCCGTTCCAGCGCATCAAGAAGCTCGCCAAGGTGCCGGCGGCGCAGCGTCGGGTCGAAGGTCTGCTGACCTACGTCTATCACCTGTTCCCCAACGTCCTCATCACGGTGCTGTCGCGTCACACCAACGTGGTGATCCTGGAGCCGCTCGCCGTCGATCGCACGCGGCAGATCACCTACACGCTGACCAATGGCGGCGGCGACGATCCCGCCGCGCTGGCTGAGGCGAAGCGTGACGCCGACTTCGTCGGCAACACCGGCGCGGAGGAAGACCGCGCCGTGGTCCAGGCGATCCAGCGCGGGCTCGGCAGCCGCGCCAACGACGTCTTCACCTTCGGCCACTACGAAAGCGCGATCGTCCACTTCCACAAGACTCTGAAGGCGGCACTTTCTTAGTCTTCCGGACCGCGCGCGTCCCCGCGCGCCTCATGATCATGAGCGT
>JAEZHS010000728.1 GCA_023436825.1 Pseudomonadota bacterium
ATGGCAAGCGGCGATGAGGTCCTTCGCTGCGCCCAGGACGACCAAAAACTGTTATCCTCCCTAACACAATGCTCCTGGAAACTCTCCTGCCGCTCGGCAAGGTCGATCCCGGCCTGCGCGCGCCCGAGATACCGCTCGAGCTCGCGAGCATCGGCCGTAATGCGAAGCTGCTCGAGGAGATCGGCTACCACGGCATGGTAGTCGAGGAGACAAAGGACGATCCTTTCGTCATCATGGCGCTCGCGGCCCAGGCGACAGCAAAGCTGAGGCTCGCCACCTCGGTCGCCATCGCTTTCCCGCGCAGCCCGACCGTCACCGCCATGAGCGCCTGGACCCTGCAGAAACTGTCGGGCGGACGCTTCACGCTGGGGCTCGGCACTCAGGTCAAGGCGCATATCGAGCGCCGCTTCGGCGTGCCCGCATCGCCCGCCGGCCCGTGGATCCGCGAGTATGTCGGCGCCGTGCGCGCCGTCTGGGACTGCTGGCAGAACGGCACGAAGCTCGACGTGAAGGGGCCGCACTACAACATCAATCTCATGGTGCCGCTGTTCAATCCCGGCCCGATCGAGCATCCGGAGATCCCGGTCCAGCTCGCCGCGGTCAATCCTGTCATGAGCCAGATCGTCGGCGAGGTGGCCGACGGGCTGCGACCGCATCCGGTCTGCACGCCCTCGTACATCGGCGAAGTCATGCTCCCGGCCGTGCGCGCCGGCGCGGCCAGGGCGGGCCGATCGCTGGACAAATTCCAAGTCTGCATGAAGCCGCTGGTCGCCACGGCGGCCAACGAGGAGGAGCTCGCAAGGAAGGTCGTCGACGTGCGCGCCCGCATCTCCTTCTATGCCTCAACGCCGCAGTACCGCGCGGCCTTCGCCCATCACGGCCTGGGCGATCTCGCCGACGAGCTGAAGCTCCTGTCGCGCGCGCAGCGCTGGGAGGAGATGCCGCGGTACATCACCGACGCCGTCCTCCATACCTTCGTGACGATCGGCACCTACGATCAGATCGCCCGCAAGCTTAGCGACCGCTACTCGGGCGTGGTCACGCACTGCGAGTTCTCGATCCCGGTCAACGGCGAGGGCGACAAGGAACGCCTGCGCGACCTGGCGCAGACGATCCAAGGCCAGAGTCTCGATCAGGCACGCAAGGCGATCGCTGGCACCTAGCTCATGTTCGGACGCGGGTGTCCCGCCCGGTCATGAATCATGAGGCGGGCGGGACGCCCGCGGTCCGAATCATGACATGACGAGGCAACGATTGAGGCGCGTCCGCAGATCCTCGGTATCGAGTTCCCGACCGATCAGGACCAGGCGGTTGCTGCCTGTCGCGGAAGCGTCCTCGTCCAGGGTGAAGCGTCCGCCGACGAGGTGGAAGACGTAGCGCTTGCCGGTCTCGGCCAGCCATAGGAAGCCCTTGCCGCGGAACAGGCCGGGCGGCCGGTTGTCCAGGAACTCCTGGAAACGGCTTACCGAGAAAGGGCGGTCGCTTTCGAAGGACAACGAGACGAAGCCGTCCTCGTCGAGATGCGCATGATGGTGGCCGTGGCCGTCGGCCTTCGGACGATGCAGGTCGACATCGAGGATCAGGGGCAATGGCGCCGCGCTGCGTGTGGTGCGCAGCAACCGCGCCTCGGCGTTCACCGCACGGATCTTCCCTTCGACGCTGTCGAGGCGTTCCTCGCCGACCCGGTCGCACTTGTTGACCAGGATGGCGTCGGCATGGCGGAGCTGGCTGCGCAGGGCATGCCCGTCGAACAGGTCGAGGCCGAACTGCTCGGCGTCCGCCACCGCAACGATGGCATCGAGCCGCAGGGTGTCGCGGAACTCAGGCCGCAGGAAGGTCTGCGCCACCGGCAGAGGATCGGCCACGCCGGTGGTCTCGACCAGGATGTGGTCGACCGGGTCTGGCCGCGCCAGCACGCGTACGATGCTGTCCAGAAGGTCGTTGTTGGTCGAGCAGCAGATGCAGCCGTTGCTGAGCTCGATCATGCCGCCTTCGGCCGCGACGATCAGGTTGTTGTCGATGCCGATCTCGCCCAGCTCGTTCACCAGCACCGCGGCCTTCACGCCGGCGCGGTTCGACAGGATGTGGTTGACCAGCGTGGTCTTGCCGCTGCCCAGGAAGCCCGTCACCAGCGTCACGGGCAGCTTTTCGGTGCGGCGTGGTGCAGCGAAGGTGGCAGATGTCATGCGCCGGCGGGTGCAGCGGCGGCGTCGAATCGATAGCTGGTGCCGACTGCCGACTGGCTGACCCGTTCGCCATAGGCGTCGGCCAGCGCATGCAGCGCCCGCCAGCCGGTGCAGTGGCCGGCAATGACGTAGCGGATATCGAAGGGTTTCAGCCCCTCCACCGTCTGCGGGATGATGTGCTCCATGACGCCGCCCAGATGCAGGCCACCCATGACGGCGTGGATCGGGGTGCCGGGGAACAGTCGGCGCACCTCGGTGCAGACATTGACGATGCCGGCGTGGCTGCAGGCGCTGAACACGATCAGCCCGAGGTCGCGCACATGGGCGATCAGCATGCGCTCGTCCATCAGGCAGGGATCGGGCCGCCAGTCCTCCGAGTTGTCCTTGCGGCAGAGATGGTCCTCACGGCCGGTCTCGAAGGAGCTGACCCGCGGGATCTCGCCGCTGTAGTAGAAGTGGCCGTCCAGCAGCAGGCGGGCCTTGCCGTCGTTGACGACCTTGGCGCCGCGCTCCTCCATCTGGGCCGGCGTCGGCACCCGGGCGGCGGGGAAGATGGTGCCGCTCTTCAGCAGCACGCCGCGCTCGTTGAACATGCCGGGATTGACGTGCACCGTCACCGCGCCGCGGCCGCGCCGCTTGACGATGGCGTCGATCGCCGCCGGCAGGGCGCCCATGTGGTCCCAGTGGCCGTGGGTGATGGCGATCTCCTCGACGGTGCCGAGGTCGAGCCCGAGGTTGCGGCAGTTGCGGATGAAGACCGCGCTCTCGGTGCCGGTGTCGAACAGCATCGTATGCTCGCGTGCACCGATCTTCGAGCGCAGGCGCAGGCCGTAGCCAAGGTTGGCGGCCAAGAGCGTCTCGCCGGAGATCTCGGTGGCGCCGGCCAGCACGACGTTGGCGAACTCCGACACCGCAAAGGTCGTCTTGCTGACGTAGGTGTCGCTGACATTGTCGGTGAGGACGTCGACGGAGAGGGAATCGATGACGGCGAGGGCAGGCATGTGGTTCGTCTCGTCGGTCATGGGGGAAGCCACTCTACAGTTGCAACCGGGCGCATTATTGCCTGTCATCGAGCCTCGAGAGAACAACAAAGACGAGATCTTCCAAGGGGTCGGCGGAATCGAGCCGCAGAACGGGAACTTTCAGAGTCGCCAACCAATCCTCGTGGAGGGCGAGGCTGCGCTGCTCCAGTCCCGCGACGTCGTAGGCCGCCGCCCATTTCAAGAATTCGACATTGGCAGCCGCCATGTCGCCGCCCGCTTCGATGCGCTTGCCGTAGCGGGCCGCATCGCGCCGTCGCAGTCGCTCCATGCGCACGGTCGGGTCGAGCTGCAGGAAGACGACAAGGTCGTAAGACGGTTCGACCGGCTTGGCCCATTCCGGCGCCGAACCCGGGAACACCCATTGCCCGGACGCGGGAAGCAGCCGAAGGAGCATGGCCTGCCGGTCGTCCTTAGGGCGCTTCGTCGTGAACGGCGGGTTAGTCGGCAGCCAGAAGAGCGAATCGGCGTCGACATGGACACACCCGAGACGGCCGGCGAGGGCCGCCCCCAGGGTCGTCGTGCCCGAGCCGGAGGCGCCGAGGATGTGGACGCGGGCCACGCCGCTGCTTTGCCGCCCTATTCCGCCGCCTGTGCCTTGGCCGGCGCGATCGCCTTCATGGTGCCGCCGTAGCGGTCGGTGAAGGCCGAGGTGTCGATCTCCTCGAGCTGGATCTCGCGGTTCAGCACCTGCTCCTTCCATTTCAGGAGCTTGGGATGCGCCTCCTGGAACTCCGGCATCACTTCCTTGGCGAACAGTTCCAGCGATTCACAGATGTGCTCGTGCGTGTTCTTGCCGGCCTGGTTCAGCAGCACGACCTGATCGATGTTCGATTCCTGGAACCTGCGCAGCTTGCGGCGGATCGTGTCGGGCGCGCCGATCAGGCCACCGCGCAGCGCCGCCGCATGCGCCTCGGGATTGGCTGCCTTCCACTTCTGGTATTCTTCCCACATGTTGACCGTGCCGGCGGGCGGCCGGCGGCGGTCGGCCGACTGGCCGTAGAAGCGCAGCGAGAACTGGAAGAAGGTGTCGCCGTCGGCGCGGGCGCGCGCCTCCTCGTCGGTCTTGGCGCACATGAAGAACGAGACCAGGGCGATGTTGGGATTGGTCTTGTAGTCGGCCAGAAGCTTCTGCCGCTTCACGAAGGCGTTGTAGTAGGCGTGCACCCAGGCGTGCGCGGCGTCGGCCGAGACGAACTGGAAGCCGAGTGCGCCCATGCCCCATTCGCCGCACTTGGCCAGGGTCTCGAGCTGCGAGCAGGCGACCCACAGCGGCGGATGCGGCTTCTGCATCGGCTTCGGCACGACCATGCGCAGGGGGAAGTTGAAGTACTTGCCCTTGTGCTCGGAGGGCCCGTCCTTGAACATCGGGATGATGGCGCGCACGGCCTCCTCGAAGACCTCGCGCTTGTTCTCCATGGTGATGTCGAACGGCTCGAGCTCGGTGATCGAGGCGCTTTCGCCCATGCCGAATTCGGCCCGGCCGCTCGACAGCAGGTCGAGGCAGGCAACGCGCTCGGCAATGTGGGCGGGGTGGTTGGTGGTGAGCTGCAGGATGCCGTGGCCGAGGCGGATCTGCCTGGTGCGCTGGCTGGCCGCCGCCAGGAATGAGGCGGGCGAGGGCGAGTGGGAATATTCCTCGAGGAAGTGGTGCTCGACCTCCCAGGCATAGTCGTAGCCCAGCTTGTCGGCGAGCTCGAGCTGGGAAAGCGCGTTCTGGTAGAGCCGATGCTCGTCGCCCTCTTTCCAGGGACGCGGCAGTTGCAACTCATAGAAGATGCCGAACTTCATGCGCTGTTCCTTCCAGGATCACGTTGCCGTGAGCATGCGCGGAAACAGCGGCAATGCAAAGGGCACCGGCTTGTCGCTGTTTCACTGGTCAAGACGGCGCTGAAGCATTGCGGCAAGGCCGATTTCGCAGGGGTGTCTACGCTTCGCGGCGCGTAGACATGCCGATGCTGATCTTGGGCCGTCGGGCCCGACACTTCCGAGTGCTGGCGTTGAGTGCGTAGATGGCCAAGGCGTTCGATCTCCGCGGCTCCCCGGAGTGGGAGACGCGGACCCGGTACTACTTCCTGTCGACGGTCCGCCATGGCGGACGCTTTTACTGTTGTGTCGAGGAGCACGTGTCCGGCGATTTCAGCGCCGATCATCGTGACAGTCGCTGGCAGGAGTTCGAGCCGGAGGAGTCGTGATCGTCGGGGCCTGCTCCCGGCGGCAGATCAATGCTTCCAGGTGAAGGGGAAGAGCTGCTGCCGGACGTAGCCGTTCGGCATGTAGTCGCCCAACACGCCGTACGCCTCGGGGAAGCGCCGGTCCGATTTCACGGCCGTACCGAACAGATAGTCGATGAAGGCGAAGTGCGCCGCGTAGTTGCGATCGATCGCCTCGCGCTCCGAGCTGTGGTGCCAATGATGGAAGTCGGGCGTCACGATCAGCCACTTCAACGGTGCACGGGCAAAGGCGGCCGGCAGTGCGACGTTGGCGTGGTTGAACACCGCCTGGAAGCCGACGATGACGATGTAGACGTTCATGACCGCTTCGGTGAAGCCGAGCACGTAGAGCACGCCCAGGATCGACACGCGCGTGGTCAGGAGCTCGAACAGATGGAGCCGGGAGCCGGCCATCCAGTCCATGTGCTTGGCGCTGTGATGCACCGCGTGGAAGCGCCACAGGAACGGGATCTCATGATACGCCCGGTGCGTCCAGTACTGGACAAGATCGGCGACCAGCAGCGCCAGGAACAACTCGGCGAAGAACGGCAGCCCGCCGACCCACTTCTGGAGCGGTGCATAGACCAGCCAGCCGAACAGGCGGTGGATGGTGAAATTGACGATGACCAGCGCCAGTCCGACGAGAAGATGGTTGATCACGAAATGCGTGAAGTCGACCTGCCAGTCCGGCCTGAAGACGGGCTGTCCGCGATGCAGCGGAAACAGCTTCTCGATCAGGATGAACACCATGCTGGAGCCCAGCAGGTCGAGGACGAACCAATCGAGTCCGATATAGGGCGTGTTGTCCGGAAAGTCGCCGACCGGAACGCGATGGCCGCCCGCGGCGACGGCGATTCCGATCAGGGCCAGGGCGGTGCCGTTCAGCCAGCGATTGCGCAATCGAATGAGGTTGGCGAGGGCGAGGCCGCCGCCAATGACCATGCCGACGAGCAGCACTTCGCGAAGGACGGTCACGTCGTACTTTTTGCGCAGATCCGGCGTGGTCAGGTACTCGGGAAAGTGGAAGGCGAGCACCGACAGGACGGAGAGGCCGCCGAGCGTCAGGGCGATGATGCCGGTGATCTTGCCTTGACCGACCTCTAGGGAACCGGTCTGGCGGAAGACGGCGGTGGGCTTCCTCAGGATCGACGTCGGCTTCATGACACCCGCGCTGGTCGGTGCACTCCTGCACCGATCCGTTTACTCCCTTAGCGTATCGCGGCCGTGTTATGACCGCTGCCATTTGTGTCGTCTGTATTGTCCACTGCGCCCGTAAGAGGAGAACGTCATGCAGATCGGCTTCAATCTGCCCACGACAGGTCCGCTGATCGAGCCGGACAGCTTGGTCCGGATCGTCACGGAAGGGGAGGCGCTGGGCTTCGACTACGTCACGATCAGCGACCACATCATGGTGCCGCGCAATCTGCAGTCGAAGTATCCCTATACCGGGACCGGCGAGTTCCCGGCGGGCGCCTCGGCCGCGTGGCTCGAGCAGCTGACGACCACGGCCTTTGTCGCCGGCCTGACGAAGAAGCTTCGCTTCGTCCTTTCGGTCATGGTGGTGCCGCACCGTCCGGCCGTGCTGACCGCCAAGGTGCTGTCCACCATCGACTACGTCTCCAAGGGCCGCCTGACGCTGGGCATCGGTGTCGGCTGGTGCCGCGAAGAGTTCGAGGCAATCGGCGCCGCTCCGTTCGACGATCGCGGCAACGTGACCGACGAATGGATGGCGGCGTGCCGGGAACTCTGGTCCGCCGAGGCGCCGAAATTCAACGGCAAGTATGTGAGCTTCGACGATGTGGTCTTCACGCCCAAGCCGGTGCAGAAGCCAATTCCGATCTGGGTGGGTGGGGAAAGCGCGCCGGCGCTCCGTCGCACCGTCCGCTACGCTCACGGCTGGTATCCGGTCGGCACGAACCCGCAGCACCCGATGAACACGGTCTCGACCTTCAAACAAGGGCTGGAACGTTTCCGTGGGTTCTGCGAGCGCGGTGGCCGCGATCCGAAGGAGATCACACTGGCCTATCGGGTTCTCTCCGGGCCGGGCGTGCGTACACGCGGGAGCATCGAGGGCGAGGGCGAACTGTTCACCGGCGGGGACACCGACTGGGTCGGGGACATCAGGCGGCTAAAAGACCTCGGCGTCACCTCGGTCGATGTGCGGCTGTTCGGCTATGGCGAGGCGCAGACCCTACAGGGAACGATCGACAACATGCATCGCTTCCGCGATGGCGTGCTGTCGAGGCTTGCCTGACGTCCGGCGTGTTCTCCCGGATGCTGGTTCGGGTGACCTTGCCGCTGGCCGCGGCAAACTTCATGAACCAGGCTGCGTGCTCGCCGTGGAGCTCGGGCTTTCGGCCATCGAGTTGGGCGTGCTGGCAGCGTGCCTGTTCGCTGCCTATGCGGCCGCGCAACTGCCGCTCGGGGTCGCGCTCGATGCGTTCGGCGCGCTCGGCAGCGCGCTGACGACGTCGCCCGTCCAAGCCATGCTGCCTGCGTTCGGCTGGCGGGGTGTATTCTGGGCGCTGTGCCTGCTGGCGCTTGGCGCGGCGACCTGGATTTTCCTGTCGGTGCCGGACAAGCCGCGCGTCAAGCCGAACGCCGGGGGCCCGCGACGAGCCCTGTGGTGCGACATTGCCTTGAGCGGTCGCATTCTCGCCTCGCGGCCCTTCTGGCGGCTCGGTCCGGCGGGGCCCGGGCCAGTGTGCTGTTCCTCTACACCTTCGCGATGGTCGCGGGCAGCCTGCTGACCGGCGGCGCCGCCAGCCGGGCGAACGCGGCCGGCTTGCCGTCTTTTCTCGTTCCAATCGTGTGCCTCGTGGGCATGGTGCTGCTGCAGGCCGGCCTCATGCTGCAGCCGAGCCAACCCTCGGTCGTGCTCGGGCTTTGGCTTGCGATCGCGGTGTTCGGTACGACGGGACCCGTGGGCTATGTCGCGATGTGCCAGATGTTTCCGCCCGAGCAGACCGGGCGGGTCTCGACGGCCGTGAACACGCTGACACTCGGTGGTGCGTTCCTGGTCCAGGCGGCGATCGGCTGGATCCTCGATCTTTGGCCGCGCACCGCGTCGGACGGCTGGGATCCGGACGGCTACGGCTGGGCACTGGCGTTGACCACGGCGCTTCAGGCGCTTGCTGCGCTCGCGATGGCGACTGCCCACCGACGCAGGCCAGCCCTTTCAATGTGATGCCAGCGCCGGGAAGTCGCGCACGACGACCTCCTCTGTCATCGTGTCCAGCACGGCGCAGCTCAACTGCCGGCCGTTGCGCGGGTCGCGGGCATCGCCGGCCGAGCCAGGATTGACTACCAGCACCCGGCCGACACGACGGACGACCTGCTGGTGCGTATGGCCGTAGAGCACGATATCGGCGTCGGCCTCGCCAAAGCGTTGCAGCTCGGAGCTGGTGGGCAGCACATAGCTGCCGCGCGGCTCCCATGGCGTCGAGTGCACCATCAGGATGCGCTTGCCGTCGACCCGCAACTTGCGCCGATGGGGTTGCTCGGCGAGCCAGCCGAGCAATGGCTGGTCGATGTCCGCCCGGGAACGCGCCCGTTCGCCGGCCGCGCCGAGGAAGATCTCCTCATGATTGCCCAGGATGGTGAGCGCGTCGAGCTCGCGCAGCCGGCCGATCACTGCATTCGAGAAGCTATACTCGTAGATGCTGTCGCCGAGGCACAGCAGCGCATCGATTGGGCCCATGGCCTCGAGAGCCCGATCGAGGCCGTCGATGTTGCAATGCAGGTCGGAGACGATACCGAGCTTCAAGCTGAAGCCGGCAGCGGCAGGTCGAGCGACGTCGTGCGGCGCAGTTCGCGACGATGGGTCTTGTCGTCGAACGGCCGAGCCCGATGCATGGTGCAGCGATTGTCCCAGATCACGAAATCATGTGGCCGCCAGACGTGGCGATAGACGAACTGCGGCTGCGTGGCATGGTCGATCAGGTCGCGCAGCAGCAGCCGGCCCTCCGGCACCGGCCAGTCGACGACATGGGCGGCGTGCGAGGCGAGATAGAGTGCGCGCCGGCCGAAGCGCGGGATCGTGCGCACCAGCGGATGGACGGCGCCCTTCAGCTTTTCCTGCTCGTCCTCATTGAAGTCGAAGCCCAGCACGTGGCGCGAATAGACGATGGAATGAAAAACGCGCAGCCCTTCGATCGCGGCGCGGGTTTGCTCGTCGAGCGCATCGTAGGCGGCGCGCATGTCGGCGAACTCCGTATCGGCCCGCACCGGCGGCACCACCCGGGCCGACAGCATCGAGTAGCGGCCCGGCGGATCGACGAACGATGCATCGGTATGCCACAGGCGATTGGCGACCGAGGAAGCGCGCATGCGGTTGTTCGCGTCGCGGATCTTGCCGTCCTTGTCGACGTTGGAGACATCGGCCAGCGCCTCGTTGCCGAACCGGTTGGTGCCGATGGCTGAGGAGGACGTGCGGGCATGCAGCGTGCCGTCGAAACGCTGGGCGAAGTCGAGCTGCTCTTCGTTGGTGAACTTTTGATCGCGGAACACCAGCACGGCGTATTTGTCCATGCCGGCGCGGATCGCCTCCAGCGATTCGCGGTCATGCACCCGGCGCAGGTCGATCGCGCCCACTTCGCCGGCGAATACGGACGTGAGCGGCGTGATGGAGACGGTCATGGGTGCTCCTTTCGAAGCGGAACGAGAGGATGATCCTGCTTGAAGTCGGCACGACAACCAACACGGATTTTTGTCAGGCGAAGCCGCCAAGCCGACGGATCATGCCGGCAACTCGGGTGTGAGAATCGCCAGTTCCAGGCGCCTCTTCTCTGTTTCTTCATCGAACCTTTGTCCCACGATTTTGTAGGGGCGGCGAAACTCGAGCCTGACCGGCCAGCATGCCGGACTTAGGAGCAGGCGCCGCAGGGACTCTCTGAACCCCGGCAGATCCCGACTCATGGCGTCCGTCATCTTGACGTGCAGCGGCATTATCCAGGCGCCTTTTTTCCAGGCAGCCTTGAGGATCTGGCCGTTCCTGATCTTGCCCATCCTGTTCGGTCCGACCGCCACGTGCTCAGCCTGCTTGCTCGTCCGACCGCCTTCGAGATGTGCGACGAAGCACTGCTGTCTATCGAAATGCTCCATTACCCTTTTCATCGCAGACCAGTTGAGTTTCCGGGACTCCAGCGTGTCGTCGCGGCCGACTCGAATGCAGCGCAGTCGCTCATGATCCTCCGGCGTGAAACCCTTGAAGAGGTTCTTGTCCGGAAGACTCCACGGAAACATCCTGAGCCTGAACATCGCCCACGGCCAGAACACGAGAGGAATGAGAAACGTTTCGATGAGCGATGGGTGGTTGGCAACGATCAGCACGCGGCCACGTCGCACGTAGTGCACTGCGCGCCAGTAGCCGCTGATCCTGATGATGCGGAGCAGTCCGAGCAGCCAGAAGGGGAGTCCGAGAAGAGTTCCGAGCAGCACCGCCATGGCGACGCCGCTCAAGAGCGACGCGAGTCGGTCTTTGCGCCCCCGTTTCATGGCCTTTACCGTAATCCATACGCCACGTCCGACCAAGGGTCGTCATCGGCTCAAGGCCGGGCTACGATAACCCGGCAAGCTGGGATAGCCCACGGGTGAGGAGACGCGAGCCATGCGCACGAGCTTTTCCGTCAACGACATGACCATTCACCGGATCGTTGAGCAGGAGAGCGGCTTCACGCCCATGCTCGACTTCCTGCCGACATTGTCGAAGGAAACCCTCGGCGAGAATCTGGCCTGGCTGGCGCCCGGCGGCTACGACAGCACGAGCGGGAATGTCGTGTTGTGCTTCCAGTCGTATGTCGTCAAGACGCCACACCATAACATCCTGGTCGATAGCTGCATCGGCAACGACAAGAACTTCCCGCTGCGGCCAGCCTGGAACAAGAAGAACGACGGCAACTGGATGAGTGCGCTCAAGGCTGCCGGCCTCGGGGTCGAGGACATCGATTTCGTGATGTGCACGCATTTGCATGGCGATCACGTCGGCTGGAACACGCGGCTGGAGAATGGCCGCTGGGTCCCGACCTTTCCGAAGGCGCGCTATCTGTTTTCGAAAAAGGAATACACCTATTGGAGCGAGATCCATCGGAAGACGCCGCTCGACCAGATCACCGACAGCGTGCTGCCGATCATCGAGGCCAACCGGGCCGAATTGGTCAGCAGCGATCATGCGCTCAACGACCATATCCGATTGAGCCCGACCCCGGGCCACACGCCCGACCATTTCGCGGTCTGCGCAGGCAAGGGCGGCGACGCCGCGGTGTTCACCGGCGATCTGATCCATTCGCCGATCCAGGCCCGCTATCCCGAATTGGTCATGCGCGTCGACACCGACCGCGACCAGGCTGTCCGGACGCGCCGGAATTTCCTCGAGCGCTACTGCGACACCGACACCTTGTGCTGCACGATGCACTTCCCGTCGCCCTCGGTCGGCCATATCAAGCGCTGGGGCGACGGCTTCCGCCTGGAATACGCAAAAGGCTGAAGCCTCTCTTTCATATACCTCTCCCGCCTTGGAGGAGAGGAGCATGAGTCGGCGTCGCATCATCCGCTCCAGTGGCGGCGATGTCGTGATCGAGCTGCCGCCTCAGCGTCCCGGATGCCAGCCTGCTGCGGCCGCGAAGCGGGCGAAGAACTGCTCTTCGTAGGCGTGCTCGGGGTCCTCGCGCACCATCCGGTCCATCAGATGGGCGTCCGATCCGACCAGGATGCGCCATCTGTCGGCCTTGACCCCTTCCAGGATGATCGTCGCCGCCTCGGCCGCGCTGGTCGGCGCATCCAACAGAAAGCGCCGGGCTCGCTCTGCGAGCATGGCCTTGATCTCGTCATCCGACAGCGCCGAAGGGTCCTTGCCCATCGAGGTGAGCCGCGCTCGTGCCTGGGCGATCTGCCGGGCATCCAGTTCATCCGAATCGTTGTTGGTCTGGACCTTGAGCGAATTGACGCGAAAGCCGGTGCCGATATGTCCGGGCATGACGACCGACACCTTGATATGCGGGGCGTTCAGCCGGAGATCGGTCATCAGGGCCTCGGAGAATCCCTTCACGGCGAACTTCGCCGCCGAATAGGCGGTGTGCGGCGCGCCGGGACCGACAGAGGCCCAGAAGCCGTTCATGCTGCTGGTGTTGACGATATGTGCTTCGTCCGCCGCCTGCAGCAGGGGCAGGAAAGCGCGGGTGCCAAGGTAGACGCCACCCCAGCAGATGTTGAAGGTGCGTTCCCACTCGTCCCGCCCGTTGACGATCATGCTGCCGCCGCCGCCGATCCCGGCATTGTTGAACAGCAGGTGGATACGGTCGGACGCGTGCTGCCTTGCCGCTTCGTCGCGAAAGCGCATCACGTCGGCTTCGTTGGACACATCGGCAAGATGCGAGGTGACACGCAGGCCTTGCGGCAGCCCCGTAGCCTCACACTGTCGTCGCGTCTCCGCCATGCCGTGCATCGAGACGTCGCACATGGCGACGTGACAGCCTTCGGCCACCAGCAGGCGTACCAGCTCGCGTCCCATTCCCGAGCCGCCACCGGTGACGACGGCAATCCTGCCGGAGAATTCTTTCATCGGGTTTCTTCCTATGCTTCGAAGGGCCGCTTGCCCTGTCAAGATCCCGCTGGCTTGCGATTGAAGGTGCAAGGCGCCCTTGAGGCCTGATCCACCTTCAGGTCATCCACTCTGCATGTGGCGCAGCACTCATCGGAGCATATCATGGTCGTGCATGCCAGTTTCATGGCTTACCCCTATGGTTTGTTGCCTGCTGCTTGATTCGAACCAGCACGGCTGTCTCGGGTTCGGGTTTTGAGTAGATTCCTTTCCAGGTAGCCTTGGCGAGCTTGCGAAGCGCAGGTAGCATTTTCTGATCGGCTCACGCGGAATGGTCAGTGCCGGAGGGGGATGAAACTCAAATGGCTTACGTGTTTGTGTCGAAATTCTTCGGCGAGAAACCGATGGACGAGCTGCTTGGTGCAGCAAACGAAGACCCGCTGCATATCATGCCGGGCTCAAGCGGTGATCACGTCAGTAAGATTCAGGCAGCGCTCTTTGCGATCACCTCCGCCCAAATCGACTCGGATGAGCTTGGGAGATCATTCTACGGCAAATCTACTGCGAATGCGGTCGCCTCATTCAAGCGAACGCGAACGCCCCCGATCCTCAACTATGCGAATCGGATCGACAACATCGTGGGCATCAAGACGATGCGAGCCCTCGATCAGGAAATGAAACGGATCGATGGCGGTCTTGGTAAGGAAACAATCATCAAGACGCAAGACATCGTCATTCATATCCTGGGTCAGGATCCGACTTCCGGGATTGCCGGCAAGAGGACCGCCGAGGGACAGGTCTTTATCGGAGTGCCGCCGACCGAACTGTTCAACAAGGAAGTTCAGACGGAAGCGTATCTCAAGAAGCACGAACCTCTTATTCATCAGCAATGGAACGGAGGCCTCCCGCAGTTCACGACGGACCCCACAGACGACATTGTGGGCTTCATCAACAAGACTGTTGGGGGCCTCGTACCCGGGACACTTGGTTGAGTGATCATGATCGGTATGAGTAGCGGAGGCCGTAACGTCGCTACCGTCGCTGACAAGATCAAGGGGCGAAGACTTTTCTCCTACGTAGCGGCTATTGATGCTGCCTTTAATGACAAGGCGGATCCAGCGATACGAAGCACAGTCTCCGCCGCACGTAGCGAGAACTTCTTCCAAACGATTGGAAACAATGTTCTGCCCGGCGACGAATTTCACACCTCAATCTCTAGTTTCCAGCGAAATGTCCAACTCGATAACTTCAAATCCCTTGAGAAGTTGGCGGCATTTCTTCGTACAGCGGTAACTCAACGCGTAAAGCAGGGGATCGTGAACCAGGCGCACGAGATCGCTGTGAGACATGGCTACGCTACGGCGAAAATGACGGCTCTGAGCATCTTGACGCCGTGAATTCCTGCGGCTGACTGGAGCGTTTCCCGATTTGGTGGAACCGCTCGCGGTTCGTACCGCTTCGGTGAGCTTCGAGCCGTGCCCCTCGGGTTACTACTCTTGCTGCGCCGCAAGCGCCTCCTTCCGTCGGTCGAACTGCTGGCCGAGCTCGATCAGGATAGGTGCCGCGCGCTGGGCCTCGTCGACGGCCACCATTCCAATGATGTTGTAGCCGTTGTCGACATGGACCACCTGCCCGGTGATGCCCTGACCCAGGTCGCTGAGTAGACTAAGCGCGGCCTTGCCGACGTCTTCATTGGTCGTATTGCGCTTCAATGGGGCATTCACCTCCGCCCACTTAATGAGATGGCGCATCCCGGAGACTCCGCTGGCCGCCAACGTCTTGATTGGCCCGGCCGAGATCGCGTTGACGCGGATGTTCTGCCGTCCGAGATCAACCGCGAGGTAGCGGACGCTCGCCTCCAGCGCTGCCTTCGCCACGCCCATCACGTTGTAATGGGGCACCGCGCGCTCCGACCCAAGGTAGGTGAGAGTCAACAGGCTGCCGCCGGACCGCATGAGAGGAGCGATACGCTGGGCTACCGCAGTGAAGCTGTAACAGGAAACATCGAGCGCCGTCGCGAAGTTGCGCCGGCTGGTACGCAGGTACGGGCCGACAAGCTCGCTCTTGTCCGAGTAGGAAATGGCATGGACGACAAAGTCGATCGGCTCAGCCGGCCAGACTTCCGACAGGGTCGTGATCATCCTGTCGAGATCTTCGTCAGAACTCACATCGCATTGCAGAAGCTGAGCCGAAGGGATGCTGTTGGCCGTAAGCGCCCTTACCCGCCGCCCCACCGACTCGTTCGCATAGGTGAACGCCATGCTGGCACCGTGAGCTGCGGCGACCTGCGCAATGCCCCACGCCAGGGAGCGCTCGTTGGCCACTCCCATGATCAGACCACGCTTGCCGGTCAAGAGTCCGCCAGGTAGCGCAACAGAGTTTGTCATGGTCTCACGCGTTCGTTCCGGTGCTTCCCTTTAAAGCGTCGCGCCTCGAACTCACGTTCACGTTTGATTGCGATTTGTGTCGGGCTGGCGTCGAACTCTCGAGGGGAAGTCTTGCCGACGTCGAGCGGATCGGCATGTTTCCTGGTCTTTTGATCCGCTTGGTGCCCGCTGCTGGACTCGAACCAGCACGGCCCTTTCGGGCCTCGAGATTTTAAGTCTCGTATGTCTACCATTCCATCAAGCGGGCATGCGGCGTGACCATATTGAGGGGTTTGCCGAAAGTGAAGCGCCTCATTAGAGCGCGCACCTCCAGGTCCGCTCATGGCTGGGCGCGCGCCACTCCAGTGGCGCGTCATCTCATGCTCTACTGGACGGCGCGCAGGAGGCGCGCGGTCCGGAAGACCATGATCGCGCCGCGCGCGCCCGGCAAAGACTTGAGCGGACCTGAAGGCCCGCGCTCCGGCGAGAAAGTCAGTAATGGAAGCCCGCAATCATTCCGCCCTCGACCATGGCGCGTAACAGGCCGGCGGCGCGGGCGGGGGCCTGGTCTTCGCCGGTGAAGGGGGCGAGGACCTCGCACAGGTCGGGGAAAGGTTTGCCCGCCACGAGTGCATCGAGCATCGCGGCTTCGTCGTGCTCCAGAGAGCGGAAGTTGGAGATGAGATCGGGGCGCCAGATTGCCCAGACCAGGGGCTCGGTGGCTCTTTCAACCTCGAGGTTGCCGGGCTCGTCCTCTTCTCGGCGCTGCCAGGCCTGCGGCGCTTTGAAGGCCAGCGTAACGCGGCGCAGCGAGGGTTGGGTGGCGAAGGCGAGAGTCTCCCACGCCTCCTGCGGCAGGGCCATCAGTTGGTCGGCGGTGATCGGCGTTGCATCGGGCGAATCGAAGGTCTCGCCTAGTGCCCATTCGAAGCGTGCCATCTCTGCGGCCGCCGGCGTCTGGCTGTAGGGCTCCGTGGAACTGAGGAAGTCCGCGAGGTCGCGGCCGTACCAGCGCACCGACGGATGACGTGACGGATGGCTGGCGATGTAGGCGCGCGCCATGTGATCGAAGTCGGCCGGTCCGGCCATCGCCATGACGCCGGGATAATCCGTCGTCAGCGCCTCGATCAGGCGCAGCGCATAGCCGTCGCGATAGATGTCGAGCAAGGTGACGCGATCGGCTTTTTTGGTGTCGCGCACGGCGGCCCGGAAGCCGTCGCTGGTGGCCAGCAGGTAGTCCTGGAAGGCGCGCTGCAGATCGCCCAAGGAACCGATATTTGAACCGGCGTTGCTGGTCATGCCGCCCTCTTCACGCGGCCTGCCGCGTGACGTCGGCTGCAATCCGTCGCGCCTGGTCGAGCTCGGCCAGTAGCTCGGCATAGGGCGGGATGTTGGCGTCGCGTTCGATCATCGTCGGCACGCCGGGAAAGAGTTTCACCGCCTCGGCATAGAGCGTCCAGACGTCGGGCACGATCGGCTCGTCGTGGGTGTCGATGATGTGGCTGCCCTTGTGGGTGTGGCCGGCGAGATGGAACTGGCGCACGCGCTCGCGCGGCATGGCGCGCAGGAAGCTCATGGCGTCGAACTCGTGGTTGAAGGCGCTGACATAGACGTTGTTGACGTCGAGCAGGATCTCGCAGTCGGCGCGGCGGGCGAGCTCGGCGATGAACTCCCATTCAGTGAGTTCGGAGGCGGCGTAGGTGACGTAGCTCGACACGTTCTCCAGCACCAGTCGGCGGCCGAGATGGTCCTGCACCTGCGTCACCCGATCGGCGACGTGGTTCAGCGCCTCCTCGGTGTAGGGCAGCGGCAACAGATCGTGCATGTTCTGGCCGCGCAGGCCGGTGAAGCAGAGATGGTCGGAGACCCACATCGGCTGCACGCGCCCGGCCAAGGCCTTCAGCTCGTCGAGATAGTGCCGATCGAGTGGATCGATGGAGCCGATCGACAATGACACGCCGTGCAGCGCCATCGGGTAGTCGCGGCGCAGGCGGTCGAGCCAGCGCAGCGGGCTGCCGCCCGGCACCATGTAGTTCTCCGACAGCGCCTCGAACCAGCCCACCCGTCCAGGGGCGGCGGCGATCTCCTCGTAATGCTCGGGCCGGAGGCCGAGGCCGAAATCGACGGCGGCGCTCATGAGGGGACCCTACACCTCCTGAAAAGAGAGGGCGTCCGCGATTTCTCGGGACGCCCGCCTGTCATCCGACAAGTGTCGGTCGAACGACTACCTCGACTTGATCGCGGTGCACTCGATGGTGCTGCCGGTCGTGATAAAGCCCTTGCCCTTGCACGAGTTCTGGCCCTTGCAGGCGTTGTTGGCCGACTTGCAGGCGCTCTGGCCCTTGCAGGCATTGGCGCCCGTGCAGGTGACCTGCGCGGTCGCGGCCGTCGCGAAGGTGGCGACCGCGAATGCAGTGGCAGCCGTGGCAACAATCGTCTTGGCGTTCATCTACTACTTCTCCCTGTGTTGGACCCGGACCGGCCGAGCGGCAGAAGTATGTACCGCAGGATGGAATCGCACAATGTGTGAATGACAGGAGCGGGCGTCCTTTTTAGGAGCGCCCCTCCGGTCCGCCACGGGCCTGACCGTGCACTCGAAAGACGTGCTGGTCATCACGAAGCCCTGGCATAAGCTAATCGGCGACCTTGCCGCCGCGGGCGGTGCAGCTCACCACGTCGGTGGTCGGGGTCCAGCCTTGGCCCTTGCAGGAGTTCTGGCCCTTGCAGGAGGAGTTGGCGGTCTTGCAGGCGCTCGTGCCCTTGCATGAATTGATACCCGTGCACTTCACCGAGCCCGAGGGCTGCGCCTGCGCGGCCGTGACGAGGGTGCCGGCGGCGAAGATCGCGGCCGCCGTGGCGGCAAGGGTCTTCCTGGTCATGCTTCTCTCCCTAAGTGGAACTGCAGCCCGACCATGACTCCAGCGCCTCCCCGGGTGAAGTCAGGCCTGAGCGACGATGTGTGATTTCTCGATCACTGTCATGTGAGCCGCATGAAGCGCGCAGGCGAAAGTGCAGCCTCGCTGACGCCCAATGCAGCAATGTCGTCTGGCATCCCATGGCCCAGCGCGAGACTGGCGGCAAGGCGGCCCGCCGCTTCACCGGTCTGGATGCCGTAGCCGCCTTGTCCCGCGAGCCAGAAGAAGCCTTCGACCGCGGGATCGTAGCCCACGACCAGGTTCTTGTCGGCGACGAAGCTGCGCAGCCCCGCCCACTTGTTCTTGATGCGCCGGATGGAAAGCGTCGTCGCCGTCTCGATGCGCTCGACGGCGGTGGCGACGTCGATCTCCTCCGGCTGCGCATCGCAGGGCGGCGAGGGCGTCTCGTCGGCGAGCGAGCCCAGGAACTGCCCGACCTCGGGCTTCATGTACCAGCTCTCGTCGAAGTCGATCACCATCGGCATGTGCGCGAGGTCGAGCCCGGCCGGCGAATCGAAGGTGAAGGCGGTGCGTCGCTTCGGGACAAGGCCGACCGGCGCGGCGCCCGCCATCGCCGCCACTACATCCGCCCAGGCGCCCGAGGCATTGACGATGTTGGCGGCGCGAAGCTTCTCGCCATCGCGCAGGCCGATGGTCCACAGCCCGTCGACGGCCGCGAGATCGATGACCTCCGCATTCAGGCGCAGCACGGCGCCGGCAGCGCGCGCGCCCTTGAGGAAGCCGCCATGGATCGCCGCGACATCCATGTCGTCGGCTTCCGGCTCGAAGATCGCACCGCCGGCCGCTGCCTCCGGCCTCAGCAGGGGCTGTCGGCGCAGCACCTCGACCGGCTCCAGCCAGCGCACGCTCGGCACCAGCTGGGCGAATTCGGCGGCGTTCTTCTGCATGTCGGCCTGCTGCTCGACGCGGCCGGCGATGATCGCGCCGCGCGGCGTCAGCAGCGCATGGTCGGCGAAGCCGGTGGGCGGCTTGCGGTAGAAGCGACCTGACGCCACGGTGATGGCGCGAATCTCCGGGCTGCCGTAGGTCTCCGAGTGCAGCGCCGCCGAGCGCCCGGTGGTGTGATAGGCGGGCACGTGCTCGCCCTCGAGGATGACCACGTTCGCCCTGGGCGCAAGGTGATAGGCGACGGACACCCCGGCGATGCCGGCGCCGATGACGGCGAAATCGAAATCCTGCATGGCCGGCACATTGCAAGCCCGTCACCGGGCCTGCAATAGTCGGCCGGACAGGACACCATGAATATTGCTCATCTCCTGCTGGGATCGTCCCGCGAGTTCCGCGACCTGCCGGCGCTGGCGCGCGGCACATCGGTCCATCTCACCTACCGCGAGCTGTGGCGCAAGGTGTCGGTGATGAGCATGCACCTGACGGGCCGCTTCCGCCTCGAGCGCGGCGACCGCGTGGCCATCGCCATGACCAATTGCGTCGAGGCAATCGAGGTCATGTACGCCGTCTGGCATGCCGGCCTCTGCGCCGTGCCGATGAACGCCAAGCTGCACGCCAAGGAGTTCGCCTTCATCCTGGAGAATTCCGGCGCCAAGCTTTGCTTCGTCACGCCCGACCTCGCCGGCACCATCGCCGAGGCTGGCGCGGAGGCGCCGGAGCTCAAGGAGATCGTCGACGTCACGACGCGCTCCTACAGCTTCATGGAGATCGGCGATCCCGTCGCCATGGCCGAGGCCGAGGCAACCGATCCGGCGTGGCTGTTCTACACGTCCGGCACCACCGGCCGGCCCAAGGGCGCCACGCTCACCCATCGTAATCTGCTGGCGATGACGCTCAACTACTTTGCCGACGTCGACCGCCCGCCGGTCGGCGGCTCGATCGTGCATGCTGCCCCGATCAGCCACGGCTCGGGCCTGTGGAACTTCGCCCTGCTGACGAGAGGCTCGGTGCAGGTCTGTCCCGAGAGCGGCAAATACGAGGTGCCCGAGACCGTCGAGCTGATGAACCGGTGGCCGCAGTGCAGCATCTTCCTGGCGCCGACCATGGTGAAGCGTCTGATCGAGCACGGCAGCGTCGCCGACCTCAGCCCCGACGCGCTGCGCCTGATCTCCTACGGCGGCGCACCGATGTACGTGTCCGACCTCAAGCGCGCACTCGACCTTCTGGGCGACAAGCTCGCCCAGCTCTACGGCCAGGGCGAGAGCCCGATGACCATCACCCATCTCAGCCGCGAGATGCATGCCGATCGCGCCCATCCGCGCTGGGAGCAGCGCCTGGCCTCGGCCGGCCGCCCGGATTCCTGCGTGGCGGTAAAGGTGGTCGACGAGGATGGCCGGCAGCTTCCGGTGGGCGAGGTCGGCGAGATCATCGTCAAGGGCGACACGGTGATGGCGGGCTACTGGAACGATCGCGAGGCGACGGCGAAGTCGCTGCGCGACGGGTGGCTATGGACCGGCGATGTCGGCGCCTTCGACGAGGAGGGCCTTCTGACGCTGAAGGACCGCTCCAAGGACATGATCATCTCGGGCGGCTCCAACATCTATCCGCGCGAGATCGAGGACGTGCTGAACCTGCATCCTGCCGTCGCCGAGTGTTCGGTCGTCGGCCGCCCGCATCCCGAATGGGGCGAGGAGGTGGTGGCGTTCGTCGTGGCGCGTGACGGCAAGACAGCCGCACCCGCCGAACTCGACCAGCTTTGCCTCGACAACATCGCGCGCTTCAAGCGGCCAAAGGACTACAAGTTCATCGAGGCCCTGCCCAAGAACAACTACGGCAAGATTCTCAAGACGGAGCTCAGGAAGCTGCTCTAGTGTTATGAGCAACTTCCTCCCCCCGCTTCGCGCGGGGAGGTGTGCGCGAAGCGGACCGCGGGGTGATGAG
>JAEZHS010000747.1 GCA_023436825.1 Pseudomonadota bacterium
TCCTCAGGGTAAGGTTGGTGTGAGGAGAAATTCAGATGGCAAAGCCCAAGGTGCTCATCTCCGATGAGCTTTCCCCGCGCGCGGTCGAAATCTTCGCCGAGCGCGGCTGCGACGTCGATTTCAAGCCCGGCCTGATGCCCGCCGAGCTGCGCGCCATCGTCGGCAACTACGAAGGGCTGGCGATTCGCTCGGCGACCAAGGTCACCGCCGAGGTGCTGGCTGAGGCCAAGAAGCTGAAGGTCGTCGGTCGCGCCGGCATCGGCGTCGACAATGTCGACATCAAGTCGGCCACCGCGCACGGCGTCGTGGTCATGAACACGCCCTACGGCAACGCCATCACCACGGCCGAGCACGCCATCGCCCTGATGTTCGCGGTCGCCCGCCAGATCCCCGACGCCAATGCCTCGACCCAGGCCGGCAAGTGGGAGAAGAACCGCTTCATGGGCACCGAGCTCAGCTTCAAGACGCTGGGCCTGATCGGCTGCGGCAACATCGGCTCGATCGGCGCCGAGCGCGCCCTCGGGCTGAAGATGCGCGTGGTGGCCTTCGATCCGTTCCTGTCCGACCAGCGGGCCCAGGAGCTCGGCGTCGAGAAGGTGACGCTCGACCAGGTGCTGGCCCGCGCCGACTTCATCACCGTGCACACGCCGCTCACCGATCAGACGAAGAACATCCTGAGCCGCGCCAACCTGATGAAGACCAAGAAGGGCGTGCGCATCATCAACTGTGCCCGCGGCGGCCTGGTCGACGAGCTCGCGGTGCGCGACCTGCTGGTGTCCGGCCATATCGCCGGCGCGGGCTTCGACGTCTTCACCGAGGAGCCGGCCAAGTCGAACGTGCTGTTCGGCGCGCCCAACCTCGTCAGCACGCCCCATCTCGGCGCCTCGACCCTGGAGGCGCAGGAGAACGTGGCCCTGCAGGTCGCCGAGCAGATGTCGGCATATCTGCTGACCGGCGCCATCGTGAACTCGCTCAACATGCCCAACGTCACGGCCGAGGAGGCGCCCAGGCTCGCGCCCTATCTCGACCTCGCCGAGAAGCTGGGCTCGTTCGCGGGCCAGCTCACCGACACCGACATCAAGGCGGTGTCGATCGAGTACGAAGGCGATGTCGCCAACCTCAACGTCAAGCCGCTGAGCCAGGTGGCGCTGATGGGCGTGCTGCGCCCGCAGCTCACCTCGGTGAACATGGTGAACGCGCCGGTGATCGCCCGCGAGCGCGGCATCGAGATGGCCGAGGTCAAGCACGAGCGCGCCGGCGACTACCATTCGATGATCCGGCTCACCGTCACCGCCGAGAAGTACAGCCGCGCCGTCACCGGCACGCTGTTCGGCGGCAGGCATCCGCGCATCGTCGACATCAAGGGCATCGAGATCGAGGCTGAGTTCGCCCCACACATGCTCTACATCACCAACGACGACAAGCCGGGCTTCATCGGCCGGCTCGGCACGCTTCTGGGCGAGAGCAAGGTCAACATCGCGACCTTCCATCTCGGCCGCGACGCGCCCGGCGGTTCGGCGATCGCGCTCGTACAGGTCGACCAGCCGATCTCAGCCGACCTTCTAGGCAAGATCGGCAGCCTCGAGAGCGTAGTGCAGGCCAAGCTGTTGAGCTTCTAGCAGAGGTGCTCGCTCAACCGCTGGAGTTCCAAGCCAATCTTTCGCCTTGCCCGATAAACTCTGTGATCAGTCTTTTGGAAAGTTCGCACCTTTCACATATGTAACCTCGAGCTCTTGCCGTTGGCGTAAGCTGCAGGCATGATTCATTCATGTCGGAAGTCGTGTCGCCGTTCCCGACGTGGTTGACGTATCAGCAGGTCGCCGAGCGTCTCGGCCTTCGCAGTGCCAGCGCTGCTGCATCAAGGGCCAGGCGCGGGAAGTGGCCCAGGCGCATTCGCAATGACACTCTCGAAGCGGAAGTCTGCGTGCCGACGGAAGTACTGGCCGCTGGTCCACGCAAGCCACGGGAACAACGCAAAGCTATTGAGTCCGGCCCTGCTGACCAAGCGGCCGCCGAAGCCGTAGCCGCCGCCGTTGCCCCGCTGCAGGCTATCATCGAGACCGTGGCAGGGGAGCTGAGGGCGGCTCGGGATTCGAACGATGCCGTTCGCGAGCAACTCGCGAATGCCGAGGCCGAGAGTGCAGAATTGAAGGGCAAGGCTGAAGCACTTCAGGCCGCGCTGGACCGTGAGGTCGTCGACCGTCGTACCCTGCAGCAGCAGATGGATCACGTCCGTCGGGAGCGACAGGCGGCGCAGGAGCGCGTCATTCAAGTCCAGGCCGAGATCCTCGATGAAAGGCGCCGGCTGCTCGCCACCGAAGATCTGGCGACGCGGCTCAAGCATGAGTTGAGGCAAGTCGAGCAAGCCAACCTGCGCCGCCGCTGGTGGCACTGGCGATGACTTGGCGGCGCACGGATAATTCTGTCCGCACGGCTATCCGAGGCAAGAAATGCCGGCAAGAGGCGTACCGGGAAGAAATTCATCGGGGCGGCACCTGATAACGTGTCCCGATGCAAGCTTACGATGACGTCGTCGCGGCGATTGGCAACACGCCGCTGATCAAGCTCCGTCGCGCCTCCGAGGCGACCGGGTGCACCATCCTCGGCAAGGCCGAGTTCATGAATCCCGGCCAGTCGGTGAAGGATCGCGCCGGGCGGTGGATGATCCTCGAAGCGGAGAAGCGCGGCGAGCTCCGGCCCGGCGGTCTCGTGGTCGAAAGCACCGCGGGCAACACCGGCATCGGTCTCGCGATCGTCGCCAATGCGCGCGGCTATCGCACGCTGATCGTGATCCCGGAGACGCAGAGCCGGGAAAAGAAGGAGATGCTGCGCCTGTGCGGCGCCGACCTGGTCGAGGTGCCGGCGGTCCCTTACAGCAACCTGAACTCTTATCAGCATGTCGGGCGCCGGCTTGCCGAGAAGCTGCGCGCGAGCGAGCCGAACGGCGTGCTCTTCGCCGACCAATGGAACAATCCCGACAACCGCAAGGCGCACTACGAATCGACGGGCCCCGAGATCTGGCGGCAGACCGAGGGGCGGATCGACGGCTTCATCTGCGCCATCGGCA
>JAEZHS010000764.1 GCA_023436825.1 Pseudomonadota bacterium
TTGGGGAAGGTGTGGAAGTGCAGCGGCAGCTGCACGTCGTTCACCGCCTTCCACAGCGGCTCCCACATCGGGTGCCACATCGGCTCCATGTCCCACGAGCAGGAGAGCTCCAGCCCCTTGATGCCCAGCTTGGCGACGCGATAGACCTCCTTCACCGCGGCGTCGATGTCGCCGTAGGGCAGGCAGGCCAGCCCGATGTGCCGGTCGGGATAGTGGCTGCAGAACGCTTTCAGCCAGTCGTTGTAGATGCGCAGCATCTCGTTGGCGGCATCCTTGTCGTTCAGCCGGCCGGCCGCGCCCAGGATACCGTAGATCACCTCGGCATCGACGCCGTCGCGGTCGAGGTCTTTTATGCGCAGGTGCGGGTCGGAGACGCGGCGGATGTCCTTGGCGCCGTCCTCGTAGAGGCCGGTCTCGGCCATCACGTCGACGCGGTGATGCTTGCCCTTGACGTATTTGCTGCCGGCCGGGCCGACGCCGTTCTTGAAGCCGAACGAGGCGCCGTTCCTGGCCGTCCATTTCGGCCCTTCGTCGCTGTCGACGACGTACGGCATGCGGTCCTTCAACTCGCGCGACGCCATGGACGTGAACAGGTCGGGCGGCATCCAGGGCAGGTCGAGATGGCAGTCGGCAGAAATACGGTTGTACTGCATGCTTCGCTCCCTTAATTGCCGAATTGTGCGCGCCTGCCGGGCTCTCCTGCAAGGGCTCCGGCCCGGGATTTCGACAGGCAACGGGAGGCAGCCATGCAGAAGATGACGGGACGGGTCGCCATCGTCACCGGCGCCAGCCGCGGCATCGGCCAGGCGATCGCCGAGCTGTTCGCCGCGGAAGGCGCCAAGGTCGTGTGCGTGGCGCGCACGCTCAACGAGGGCGACCATCGGCTGAAGGGCGCGCTCGCCAGCACGGTCGGCGGCATCAAGTCCGCGGGCGGCGAGGCGACCGCCGTCGCCGCCGACATCTCGTCGGAAGCCGAGTGCCTTCGGCTGGTCGAGGCGGCGCGCGCCGCCTACGGCCGCATCGACACCTTGGTGAACAACGCGGCGCTCAACTACTACATTCCGACGGCTGAATACCCGACCAACCGGTGGATCAAGGCGTTCGCCGTCAACGTCCATGCGCCCTTCATCCTGTCCAAGGCGGTGTTGCCCGACATGGTCGCGATCGGCCGCGGCGCCATCGTCAACATCAGCTCGGGCTCGGCGATCGGCCCGGGCCGTGGGCCCTACGAAGACCAGACGGTGCGCGGCCGCGTGATGTACGGCGCGAGCAAGGCGGCGCTCGAGCGCTTCACGCAAGGCCTGGCGCAGGAGATGGCGCGCCACGCCGGCATCGCCGTGAGCTGCGTGTCGCCCTCGCGCGTCGTGCCGACGCCGGGCACGGTCTATCACAAGCTGGTCGACGGTCTCGACGACCCGCGCGGCGAGCCGCCCTCGATGATGGCGCGCGCCGCGCTCCTGCTGGCGAGCGAGCCCGCCGAGAAGGTGAACGGCCGCGTCACCTACAGCCAGCAGATCCTCAAGGAGTTCGGCTGGATCGACAAAGCCGTCGGCCGCGGCATCGACACGGTCGGCTCCGGCTATTCCCAGATCTGAGGGAGGTGGTGATGAAAGCAAGCTGTCTGTGCGGCGCCGTCGCCTACGAGGTCACGCCTCCCGCGTCAGGCCTTCGCATCGGCCTGTGTTCGTGTCGTTCCTGCCGCAAGGCGCACGCCGCGCCGGCCAATGTCTACGCCACCGTCCCGCGCGCCAACTTCCTCTGGCTGCGCGGCCAGGACAAGACCAGCATCTACGAATCCTCGCCCGGCAAGAATCGCCATTTCTGCTCGGTCTGCGGCTCGCAGATCATCGCCGAGCATCCCGGCGAGGCCACCGTGCTGCTGCGCGTCGCCCTGCTCGACGACGATCCCGGCACGCGCCCGGTCGAGCACATCTTCCTCGGCCAGCGGCCGGCGTGGTGCGACTGGGACGCCGACGCCATCCGCCGCTACCAGGAATGGGGACCGGAAGGGGAGCCCAGGAACCCGCAGTGACCTTTCTGGCCGCGTTCAGCCAGAAATCGTGACATAATGGTTCAGCAGTCATGCCATGGACACCATTCATCTTCCATCTCGGGAAGCGCTAACCGATCTCTGCCGCCGTTGGCGAATTCGGGAACTGTCGGTTTTCGGCTCGGTAGCGCGGGGCTCGAGCCGGGTAAACAGCGATGTTGATTTGCTGGTCACCTTCGACCCTGACGCGCCATGGAGCACGCTGGATATTGTTGATCTGCGCCAGGAATTGGCGAGCTTGTTTGGCAGGAATGTCGACCTGGTCGAGGAGAAGGCGATCCGCAACCCCTATCGAAAGGCTTCAATCCTGCGCGACAAGTCGGTCTTGTATGCCGCTTGAGGAGCGAGATCGAGCGCTGCTCTATGACATGCTCGACGCTGCCCGACACCTGCGGGAAATGTGGCAACATCGATCGATCGATGAGCTGTTGAAGGATCGGACGCTGCAGTGGGCGACTGATCGCGGCTTCAGCATTATTGGAGAGGCGGCCCGCCGGGTGTCTGACGCTAGCCAAGCTCAGCCATCCGGACGTCGATTGGCGGCGGATCATCGGTCTGCGCAATGTGATCGTTCATGACTATGACGAGGTCGACTACGCGCGGCATTGGCGAGTCATTCAGGAGGATTTGCCGCAGCTGATCCTGAAGCTTGAGAAGCTCAGTTTGTAGGACCCCATACCGCAGGAGCATGTCGATAGTGGAAGCCGCTACCCGCCTCGAAGGTGAATTCGACTACATCATCGTCGGCGCCGGCTCGGCCGGCTGCGTGCTGGCCAACCGTCTGTCGGCCGATCCGCGCTCGCGCGTGCTGGTCCTGGAGGCGGGCGGACGCGACAACTGGATCTGGTTCCACATTCCGGTCGGTTACCTCTTCGCCATCGGCAATCCGCGCTCGGACTGGATGTTCGAGACCGAGAAGGAGCCGGGACTCAACGGCCGCAGCCTGAAGTACCCGCGTGGAAAAGTGATCGGCGGCTGCTCGGCCATCAATGCCATGATCTCCATGCGCGGCCAGGCGCAGGACTACGACCACTGGCGCCAGCTCGGCCTGCCCGGCTGGGGCTGGGACGATGTCCGTCCGGTCTTCAAGCGACTCGACAATCATTTCCTCGGCGACACCGAGCATCACGGCGCCGGCGGTGAATGGCGGGTCGAGGAGCCACGCGTGCAATGGGATGTGCTCAACGCCGTCGCCGAGGCGGCCGTCGAGATGGGCGTTCCGCGCACGGCCGATTTCAACACCGGCGACAACACCGGCGTCGGCTATTTCCACGTCAACCAGAAGCGCGGCGTGCGCTGGTCGTCGGCGCGGGCGTTCCTGAAGCCGGTCCTCGATCGTACCAACCTGCGGCTCGAGACCGGCGTCCTCGTCGAGAAGGTGGTCTTCGAAGGCAGGCGGGCCGTCGGCGTGCAGTTCCGCCGGGACGGCCGGCTCATGCAGGCTCGCACCAAGGGCGAAGTCATCCTGTCGGCCGGCGCCGTCGCCTCGCCGGTGCTCCTGCAGCGTTCCGGCGTCGGCCCGGCGGCGTGGCTGAACGACATGGCCATCCCTGTCGTGCTCGACAAGCCGGGCGTCGGCCAAAACCTGCAGGATCATCTGCAGCAGCGCGCGATCTTCAAGGTCCAGGGCGTCAAGACGCTGAACGAGACCTATCACTCGCTGGTCGGGCGTGCCCTGATGGGCGCGCAGTACGCGCTGTTCCAGACCGGCCCGTTGACCATGGCGCCCTCGCAGCTCGGCATCTTCACCAAATCCTCGCCCGAGCACGAGCGGGCGAACATCCAGTTCCATGTGCAGCCCCTGTCGCTCGACAAGTTCGGCGATCCGCTGCATCGCTTCCCGGCCGTCACGGTCAGCGCCTGCAACCTGCAGCCGACGTCGCGCGGCACGATCCGGCTGCGCTCGCGCGATCC
>JAEZHS010000039.1 GCA_023436825.1 Pseudomonadota bacterium
TTCTGTCCGGGCATGGACAGGTCGGCGCCGCGCGTGCTGACGACGGAGAGCCGGCGCGAGCGGGTGCGCGCCGCCGACGACAGCATCGCCCTGTTCAAGCTGCTCTCGCGCATCGACAAACCCGTCATCGCCGCCGTGCACGGCTATGCGTTGGGCGCTGGCTGCAGCCTGGCGCTCGGCAGCGACCTCGTCGTCGCGGCCGAGAGCGCCCGCTTCGGCTACCCGGAACTGCGCGCGGGCCTCACCGCCTCGACCGTCACGGCGCACGCCGTGCACATCATGGGGCGCAAGATCGCCTTCGAGCTCCTGACGCTCTGCGAGAACATCCCGCCGCAGCGCGCCCACGAGCTCGGTTTGGTAAACCGCGTCGTGCCCGACGCCGAGCTGCTGCCGGCGGCCCTGGGCATGGCGGAGATCATCGCCAAGTGGAACCCGGAATTCGTCGGCCAGACCAAGCGCACCTTCCATCGCGCCGCCTCGCTCGGCCCCGAGCAGGCGCTGGAGATGGCGCGCGATATCTCGGTCGTGATGGCGCGTTTGCCGCAGTAGTCGCGCCATGATCTCCCGCAGGAACGTTCTGTCGGCCTTGGCGGCTTCGTTGGCGGCGGGATGCAGCGCGCGCCAGGCGGCCTCGCCGCGATATCAGAACCAATACCAGTATCCCGTCGCGCCGCCGCCGCCGGATCGCGCGTCGCTGGGCCTGGACGCGGTGATCGACATCAGTCACGGCGTCACCGTTTCCGACTTCCGGCAGGTGCGCCAGAGCAACATCCTCAGCGTCATCCACAAGGCGAGTGAAGGCGGCGATTATGCCGACCCGGCCTACGCCCTGCGCCGTCCCGAGGCCGAAGCGGCGGGCCTGCTGTGGGGCGCCTATCACTACGGCACGGGCCAGTATTCGGGCGCGGACCAGGCGGCCTTCTTCCTCGCCCAGGCGCGGCCGGGTCCGCGGACGCTGCTCGCGCTCGACTTCGAGGCCAACGACAACAATCCCTCGAACTCCATGTCGCTCGCGCAAGGGGAAGCGTTCGTCCGGACGGTGGCGCAGGCGACGGGCCGGCTGCCGGTCGTGTACGTGCACCCGACCTGGGCCAATGGCGAGCCGCTGCCGAATTCCGGTCTCAGTTTGGGCGCGACGATCACGCCGGACTCGATCCTCGCGCGCTGCGGCCTGTGGGTCGCCGACTACCACGACTCACCCGAGGTCCCGCTCGCCTGGACAGCGAGCGGCTGGCGGCTCTGGCAGTATGCCGGCGACGAGAGTGCGGGCCGTCCGGCGTACAACCAGACCAGCATCGTGCAGGGCGTCAGCCACTGCGATCGCAACCTGTTCAACGGCGATGCGGGCGCACTCCGCCGGTTCTGGGGTGCGAACACGTGAGCTTGCCCGACTCACAAAGACTGAACTAGCTTCCGCTCATCATCATGTTCCTCTCCCCCGCTAGGAGAAGAGGAGCATGACAATGAACGACAGGGAGGAAGAGATCGTGAATCCGACGCGCCGCCGCCTCATCGCGGGCAGTGTAGGTTTTCTGACGGCGCCCGCCGTCTTCACCGGCGTATCGGCGCAGGGTGGCTTTCCGTCGAAGCCGATCCGCATTGTCGTGCCCTATCCGGCCGGCGGCCAGACCGACGGGATCGCGCGCTCCTTCGGCGACTTCCTCTCGCGCAAGCTCGGCCAGTCGGTCGTGGTCGAGAACAAGGGCGGCGCCGGGGGCACCATCGGCGTCGCCGAGGTCAAGCGCGCGGCGCCCGACGGCTACACCATCCTCTGCACGATCTCGTCCTCGCTGATCCAGAACCGCGTCACGGTGAAGGACCTGCCCTACGATCCGGAGAAGGACTTCACCTACCTCACGATGACGACCAGCATCGGCGGGCCGGTAGTGGCGGCCGAGAAGACCGGCGCCACCAACCTCAAGCAGTTCGTCGAGTACTCGAAGAAGGTCGACAAGCTCAACTGGGGCGCCTACGGCCCCGGCTCGACGCCGCACGTCCTGATCGAGACGATGGCCAAGCAGTACGGGCTGAAGGTCGAGGTCGTGCAGTATCGCGGCGAGGCGGCGATGTTCGCCGACCTGGCGGCGCAGCAGCTCGACGGAGCGTCGGGCAGTCCCGCCGCCGCGGCACCGGTGATCGCCTCGGGCAAGGGCAGGATCATCGCCGTCGTCGGCGACCGGCTGCCGGCCTATCCCGACGTGCCGACGATGACGGAGCAGGGCGCCGTCGGCGGCTCTTACGAGACGCGCGCCTTCGCCGCCTTCGCCGTCCCGTCGGCGACGCCCAAGGACATCGTGAAAAAGCTTTCGGACACTCTGCTCGAGGCCGGCAGCGATCCGAAGGTGAAGCAGCTGCTCGAGAACTACCTCATCGTCGGGCCGCTGAGCTTCGAGGCGACCAATGCCCGCTTCAAGCGCGACACCGAGGTGATGCTGGCCGTGCTGAAGGAGATCGGGCTGAAGCCCGAATAGCTCGCTGGGCGACGCCGGATGCCGAGCGGCGAAAGCGTTCTCGCATTCGGCATGACAGGCCCGCCACGCTGGCCGATGTTTCGGCGCGCGTAGCGTGGAGGAGCATGGTGGTGGTTCGGCGTCGGACGATTCTTTCAGCGGGTGTTGCGTTCCCCGTGGCAATGACGGTGGCAGGCAGGGGAGCGCGAGCCCAGGCTCAAGCCTGGCCGGCCAAACAGATCCGCTTCATCGTTCCCTTCGCCGCCGGCGGCAATGCCGACATCACCGCGCGGCTGCTGGGCGAGGGGCTGCAGCGCCGCTTCGGCCAGTCGGTCATCGTCGACAACCGCCCCGGCGCCGGCGGCGTGCTCGGTCAGGAGCTGGTGCTGCAGGCGCCGGCCGACGGCTACACCTTGGCGATTGCCACACCCGGTACGCTCTATGTGTCGCCACTGATGGCGGGCAAGGCCTCGATGCTGCCCGACTTCATTCCCGTCAGCATGCTCAGCACCGTGCCCATGATCGTCGATGTGCCGGCCAGCAGCCGGTTCAAGAGCTGGGCCGAGCTTCTGGCCGCGGCCAAGGCCGCTCCGGGGGCGATCAGCGTCGGCCATGCCGGCAACGGCACGCCCAACCACACCGACATCCTGCGCCTGCAGGAGAACGAGAAGGTCACCTTCAACGTCGTGCCCTATCGCGGCTCGGGCGTCGGCCTGAACGACGTGCTGGCCGGCCAGATCGACGCCTATGTCGACCAGCTCTCGAGCTCGCTGCCGCATCTGCAGTCGGGCAAGCTGCGCGCCCTGGTTGTCGTCGGCGACAAGCGCGTGCCCGAGCTGCCCGACGTGCCGAGCCTCGCCGAGGTCGGCGCCACGCCCTTCGACGGCGGCACGACGCTCGGCCTCTATGTCCGCGGCGGCACGCCGAAGGCGATCGTCGATACGTTGAACGCCGCCACCGCGGCCGTGCTGAACGAGCCCGCGGTGCGCCAGAAATTCATCGAGCTCGGTGCCACCGTGCGCCCTTCGACGCCCGAGCAATTCGCCGCCTTCCAGAAGACCGACGAGGCGGCGCTCGCCGACCTCGCGGCCAAGGGTCTGCTGAAGCCGCAATGAGGATGTGAGCCGGCGCCGCCCTGGTCTTTAGTCTAATCGGCGCGCAGACCGCGGGCCTGCAGAACGTACTTCTTGGCCCGGAACTCGGTGTCCTGGCGGATCGATGCCGTGACCTTGGTGTCGTGGTCGGGGTTTGCCGCCGTGATCAGCCGATCGGTTTCGCCCCGGCAGGCGACGGCGGCCGCGGAGGCCACCGTGGCCGGATCGGCGCTGGATGTCGCTGTTCCGTCGACGGCCTTGTGCTTCAGGCAGGTGTCCCTCGCCTCGTAGCTCTTGTTGATCTCGATCTTGCGGCCGAGATCCTCGGGCCGGACGAAGCTTCCTTCACACGCAGTGACCAGCAGTACAACCAGAACGAACGCACGGCGCATCGGATGATATCTCCCACGAAATCCCCACGAACCCGGAAGTGGTTTTGCCGAGGATTTCGGCATCGACAAGGCGGCGATCAATCGCATGCTTCGATGGCGCGGTGCTGTGACATTTCCCACGCAGTCGATGTCTCATCCGAGCCGCCTTTGAGCCCCAATTGCGGCACAGTCCCATGGAGGTGTTGCGGGCGGTCCACACCAGGGCGAGAAGATGCCGCGCCCTACTTGTTTCGACGCGGCGGTTATCTAAATGACGCCCTTCACGCAAGGAGAAAGATCAGTGTCGTCGTTCGTCCACCGTCGAAGCGTTCTGCGTTTGGCGACCGGTGCCGCCGCCGTCGCCGTCACCGGTTCCGTTGCTGCCGTCATGGCGCCCGGGCAGGCGCTGGCCGAACAGGACCCCGCTGCCCAGCTCGTCCAGCGGGCGGCGGACCAGGGGATCGAGGTCGCCCGGGCCACCGCCGGCGCGGCGCGCGAGGCCGGCATCCGGCGGGTGCTGGAATCCTATTTCGACCTCGCCTACATGGGCCGCTCGACCCTCGGCAACTATTGGAACCAGACCACGCCCGAGCAACGCGAGCGCTACCTCAAGGCCTCGGCCAGCGTCGAGGCGCGCTCCTATGCCGAGCGTTTCGGTCAATATCGCGGTCAGACGATCACGGTGGGCAACATCAATACCCGGGCAAACGGCGTGACCGTCGTCGACAGCAAGCTCACCCAGACCAGCGGCGGTCCGGTCTCCGTCCAGTGGGAGGTCCGCAATGAAGGCCAGGGCCCGCGCATCGTCGACGTGCGGACCGAAGGCGTCAGCATGATCATGACCCGGCGGGCGGATTTCGTTTCCTACATCCGCAATCACGGCGGCCAGGTCGAAGCCCTGATCGACGAGCTGGAAGTCCGCGCCAAGCGCTGACCCTCATGTCTTCCGGACCGCGCGCATCTTGCGCGCTTAAGCGCATTCACATGCGCGGATGATCATGAAGCGCGCGAGGACGCGCGCGGTCCGGAAATCCCTTAAGCCGTCGCTTCGACCATCCGGCCCGCCGGCTGCGCCAGCAGGGCGGGGCGGAACAGCAGGGTGACGAGCAGTTCCCAGCCCAGTGAGATCATCAGCAGCCGGCCCATGCTGGCGGTGCCAGGATGGCTCGATAGCCACAGCGCGCCGAACGCCGTGGCCGTCGTCATGGCGCTGAACACCACGGCCCGCATCAGGCTCGACTGCAGCATGGCCGTCTCGCCGGCGCGCCAGGCCAGCACGAAGTAGATGTTGAAGGCGACGCCGACGCCGAACAGCAACGGCAGGGCGATGATGTTGGTGAAGTTCAACGGCAGGTCGAGGGCCGCGCAGGTGCCGAACGTCAGCAGGCCGCTCAGCATGACGGGCACCATGGTGAGCACGACGTCGCGCACCCGGCGCAGCACGGCGGCCAGCAGCACCGTGATCGCCAGGAACGAGTAGGCCCCCGCCTGCAGGAAGGCGTGGACGATGCTCTCGCCCGACGCAGCGGTGGAGATCGGCCAGCCAGTCGCATCCGGCGCCACGGACTGCACCGCCCGCGCGAACTGCCGGAGGGCTGCGTCGTCATGGTCGTCCTTCGGCAGCACCAGCAGCCGGGCGCGCCCGTCCACGGCCGTCCAGTCGGCGATGAGCTCGCCCGGCAGGTTCTCGATGGAGATCGGGCGAGCCTTCAGCTCGGCGCGCACCTGGTCGAGCATGATCCTGGTCGGCGTCACCACGGCCGTCGCCGCCGCGGCGCGAACCTCCGGCGTGGCGGC
>JAEZHS010000044.1 GCA_023436825.1 Pseudomonadota bacterium
CGCGCATCCTGCGCCCTCAAGCGCATTCATATGCGTTCTGACCATGAGCGCGCAGGATGCGCGCGGTCCGGAAGATCGCTTGACTTCTGCGTTTGGGACGCATCTTATTTCACCGAATGGTTAATAAAGACTTCGATCGGCTGAGCACGACGCTCTACGCCCTCAGCGATCCGACGCGACGGGCCATCCTGGCGCGGCTGGCGCTGGGTGAGCGCGCGGTCGGCGAGCTGGCCAAGCCGTTCGACATGACCCTGCCTGCGATCTCCAAGCACCTGAAGGTGCTGGAGCGCGCCGGCCTGATCGCGCGCGGTCGCGAGGCGCAGCGAAGGCCCTGCCGGCTCGCGGCCGAGCCGCTGCGCGAGGTGCTGGAGTGGGTGTCGGACTACCGCCACTTTTGGGATCAGCGGCTTGATAGGCTGGAGGCGTATCTGGAGAAGGGCCAAGAGAAGGGAAAGAAGCGTGCACGCAAACGCAGATGACGCGCTGCAGGCGGTTCGCGACTTCACGCTCAGGCGCCATTTCAACGCGCCGCGGCGGGTGGTCTTCCACGCCTTCGTCGAGCCCGAGCACATTCAGCACTGGTGGGCGCCGCGCGGCTTCACCATGCTGTCCTGTGCGCTCGATCTGCGCGAGGGCGGCGCCTGGCGCATGCGCATCAAGTCGGACGAGAGCGGCGCCATCCAGACCGAGGTCGGCGTCTATCGCGAGATCCGCGAGCCCGAGCGGCTCTCCTTCACCCACGCCTGGGTGCGCGCCAACGGCATGCTGACGCCGACGACGCTGGTCACGGTACGCTTCACCGAGCAACAGGGCGGCACCGACGTGAGCTTCCACCAGGAGGACTTCGCCACCGCGGCAGCCTGCCGATCGCACGAGGACGGCTGGTCGACGTCGCTCGACAAGCTCACCGCCTATTTCGGAAAGGCAAAGCCATGACCCAGTCATTGCATCTCGCCACGCTGAGCGAGCTCAACCACGACTACGTGCGTTCGGTCGACCGGGCCGACGTCAAGTGGTTCGACCAGTACCTCGCCCAAGACTTCATGAACATCAATCCCGATGGCACGCGGCTCGACCGCGCCGCCTTCCTGGCGCAGATCGGCCGCGGCTCGGTGGTCAAGGACATCCGCGAGCACGACGTGAAGATCCGCCTGCTGGGCGACTACGCCGTCATCCATGCCCGCACCTCGTACCAGAAGCCCGACGGCACCCAGGGGGCGGGCTGGTACACCGACGACTGGCAGCTCCAGCCGGAGGGCTGGCGCTGCGTCTCCGCACACGTCAGCCGCTCGTAAACCACACAGTGTCCATCGACGCCGGCTGGCGGGTCGTCCTCGCCTGCTTTTTGTCTGCCGTGTTCGCCTGGGGCTTCGGCTTCTATGCGCACGGCATCTATCTGGTCGAGCTGCAGCAGGCGCGCGGCTGGTCGACCGGGCTCATATCCTCGATCGTCACTAGCCACTACGTGCTGGGCGCCCTGCTGCTGCCGCGCATCGCCTGGGCGATCGGCCACTTCGGCCCGCGCGTGGTCTTCCTCTCGGGCCTCGCGATCACGGCCATCTCGCTGTTGATGCTGCCGTCGGTCAGCGAACCGTGGCAGCTCGCGCTGCTCTACGCACTGATGGCGCCGGGCTGGAACGCGACCAGCGTCGCGCCGATCGCGGCAACGATCGGCCAGTGGTTCGACAAGAAGCGCGGCCTTGCCCTCAACCTCGCGCTGAGCGGCGCCACGGTCGCAGGCCTGGTGGTGGCGCCCACCCTGCTCGCCGTCATTCCCGCCCTGGGCTTCGCCGACGCCGAACGACTGCTCGTCGTGATCGGCATCATCATCGCCGGCACGGCGGTGGCGCTGTTCGTGCGGCGCGGACCGTTGTCGCCCAAGCCGACGTCGACGCCACGCAGCACGTTGGCGCCCATCAAGCACTGGCACTTCTGGAGCATCTCCGCGCCGTTCGCCTTCGTGCTGACCAGCCAAGTCGGCTTCCTCACGCACCTCGTGCCGCTGATCGCAGGCCGCAGCGGCGTCGACCCCGGGCTCGCGGTCGGCATCAACGCCTTGATGGCGCTGGTCGGCCGCGTCGTGCTGGGCTTCGTCATCGACCGGTTCGAGCCGCGGCGCGCCTCGGCGCTCTCCTTCCTGGTCCAGGTCGCGGCCATCGCCGTGCTGGCGCGCGCCGAGCAGCCGGCGGTGATCTACGGCGCCTGCGCGGTCTACGGCTTCTCGGTCGGCAACAACATCACGCTGTCGCCTCTGATCATCCAACGCGAGTTCACGGCCGCAGACTTCCCTGCCATCGTCGCGCTGTCGACGGCGGTGGTGCAGATCCTCTATGCCTTCGGCCCCGGCCTGCTCGGCGTCCTGCGCGACGCCTCCGGCGGCTACGGCGTGCCGCTCGCGGTGTGCCTGGGCCTGAACCTCGTCGCCTCCGTCGTGATCCTGATGCGGCCGCGCCGTCTCAGCCACCATCTCAACCCAGGAACTTGAGCTTGTTGATGACCTTGTCGATCACCTTGCGGGGCCCATGCACGCCGATGCCGACGAAGTCGAGCGCCTCGGCGTCGGCCGCCGCGACGGCCGCGCGGTTGTCGACGTCGTTGGTGGTCTTGAACATCGCGTCGATATAGATCGCCGGTCGCAGCGCCCGTGACAGGGCGCGTTGATGGGTGCGGCGCAGCTCGTCGAGCGAGGCGCCGTAGACGAACACCGGCTCACGCACCAGGGCGCTGTAGAAACGGCCGGCGCCGTCGAGGTAGGGCTCGCCCGCCATCTCCGGATTGCCGGCCATCAAGCCGCCGGTCAGGAAGGCCGCGACATTGGCGACCTGCCATACCGCAAGGTCGGTGCGCAGGATCAACGCAGTCTTGGTGTCGTAGATCATGCACCCCATATCAGGCATGCTGACGGGGGGCGTCTTGAACGTTTGTGCATGGTGAACGACCGCATCCGCTTCGACGAACCGCGCTCGGGCATACAGCGCCTGGCGGCGCGATTCGGCGGCCATGCCTACGACACCCATCGCCACGAGACCTACGGCGTCGGCCTGACCCTGTGGGGCGCACAGTCCTTCCATTATCGCGGCACGCTCAGGACCAGCCGTGGCGGCCAGGTCATGGTGCTGCATCCCGATGAGGCGCATGACGGCCACGCCACAGTGGACGCGGGCTTTGCCTACCGTATGCTCTATGTCGATCCGGCCGCGGTGTCGGCGGCGATCGGCGGCAACCCGCCCTTCGTGCCTGAAGTCGTGGCCGACGACGCCGTGCTGGCCGACCTCTTGCGCGAGGTCTTCGCCGATTTCCCGCAATCTCTGGAACCGTTGGCCGTCGATGCCGTGGTCGAGCGCCTGGCCGCGCGCCTGGCGGCGCGCAGCGACGACCGGCCGCCCGCCCGCCGCATGACCGTCGCCCATCGCGCCGTGGGCCGCGCCCGCGACTTCCTGGCGGCCGAGGCGCATCGCACCGTGGCGTCGGAGGAACTGGAGAAGGTGACCGGGCTGGACCGCTTCGCGCTGTCCCGCCATTTCCGCGCTGCCACCGGTACCTCGCCGCACCGCTACCAGGTCGGCCGGCGGTTGGCACGGGCGCAGAAGATGATCGCCGAGGGCGTACCCCTGTCGGACACGGCGGCGGCCACCGGCTTTGCCGACCAGAGCCATCTCACTCGGCATTTCACCGCCCGGTTCGGCTTGACGCCCGGCCGCTGGGCGACCCTGGCGCGACAAAGCTGAGGGAACCATCGGCGGTCCCGCGCGTTTCGGTTCAGATGAACTCGAGGCTGCCATGACCAATCCGCGTTCCACGGCCAGCATTGCAGGGCATCCAATCCATCCAATGCTGGTCGCCTTCCCGATCGCCTTCTTCGTTGCCGCCCTCGCCTGCGACATCACCTTCTGGCGCACCGGCGACGCTTATTGGGCCACCACCGCCCAATGGGTGCTGGGGGCCGGCTTGGTGATGGCCGTGCTGGCCGCTCTCGCCGGCCTGATCGATGTGCTGGGCGAGCGGCGCATCCGCGCCCTGCGCGACGTGTGGTGGCATGCCGGCGGCAATGTGCTGATGGTGCTGATCCAGGCCGTGAGCTGGTACCTGCGCTACACCGAAGGTCCGGCGGCGGTCGTGCCGACCGGGCTGATCCTGTCGCTGGTCGCGGTGGGCATCATGCTGTTCACCGGCTGGAAGGGCTGGCAGATGGTCTATCGCCATCATGTCGGTGTCTCCGACGACCATGAGGACGCCGCGCCATATCGCGAACCCCATCGCACCGCCTGAGCACGATCGCGGACTACGCCTTGATCGGCGACTGCCGGACGGCGGCCCTCGTCTCGCGCGCAGGCTCGATCGACTGGCTGTGCCTGCCCGACTTCTCGAGTCCCTCCATCTTCGCTGGCCTGCTCGATGCAGCGCGCGCCGGCTCGTGCTCGCTGCGGCCGCGCGACCCATTCTTCAGCGTCGAGCGGCGCTACGTCGAGCGCACGGCCGTGCTCGAGACCGATTTCACCACCGACACCGGCAGCGCCCGTCTGATCGATCTCATGCCGATCGACGACGGCGGCCGCTCGCTGCGTCCCATGCGCGAGGTGCTGCGTGCGATCGAAGGCATGGGCGGCACGGTCGAGATCGAGCTCCGGCTCGACGTGCGGCCCGACTATGCCCGCCGCAGCCTGCAGCCGCGCAAGCGCGGTCGGCTCGGCTGGGCATACCTGTGGGGCGACGAGGTGCTGGCCGTCCACACCGATATCGCGCTGCGGCTGGAGGGCGACGCCCTGGTCGGGACGGTCGTCCTCGGCCCAGGTGAGCGGCGCTATCTCAGCCTCGCCTACACCAAGGGCGATCCCGCCATCCTGCCGCCGCTCGGCCGGCCTGCCGAAGAGCGCATCGCCGACACGATCGACTGGTGGCGCGACTGGGCGGGCCGCTGCCGGTACACCGGGCCTTATCGCGACGAGGTGGTGCGCAGCGCCGTGACGCTGAAACTGCTCACCTATGCGCTGTCGGGGGCAATCGTCGCGGCGCCGACGACGTCGCTGCCCGAAGCAATCGGCAAGAGCCGCAACTGGGACTACCGCTATTGCTGGCTGCGCGATGCGGGCCTCACCACACAGGCGCTGCTGGCGATGGGCTATCGCGATGAAGCGCTGTCGTTCCTGAGCTGGATGCTGCATGCCACGCGGCTCACCTGGCCCGAGCTGCAGGTCATGTACGACGTCTTCGGCCGCACCCGGCTCGACGAGCAGGAGCTCCCCCATCTCGCGGGCTATGCAGCGTCGCGGCCGGTGCGCATCGGCAACGACGCCTACCGCCAGCGCCAGCTCGACATCTACGGCGAGGTCGTGACCGCGGCCTGTGCCGCCCTCGCCGGCAGCGGCCGCGTCGACCGCGAATCGGAGCGCATGCTCACGGGCCTCGGCGACGTGGTGTGCAGCCAGTGGCGCGAGTCCGATTCCAGCATCTGGGAAGTGCGCGGCCCGCTGCGTCATTACACCTTCTCCAAGGTCATGTGCTGGGCCGCTCTCGATGGGCTGCTGAGGCTGCATCGTGGCGGTACGCTCGTACTGCCGCCGGCCAAGGTCGAGACGTTCGAGCGCGAACGGACGGCGCTCGAGCAGGCGATCGAGCGGCGCGGTTTCAACACCAACCTCAACAGCTACGCCAGCGTGCTCGACGGCGACAAGGTGGATGCCTCGCTGCTCCTGATGGCCTGTATCGGCTACAAGGACGCAGGTGATCCGCGCATGCGCGCCACCTATGACCTGATCCACCAGCGGCTGGGCCGCAACGGCCTGCTCAACCGCTACGAGCGGTTCGACGGCATCTCCGGCGTCGAGGGCGCGTTCGGCATCTGCGGCTTCTGGGCGATCGACAACCTCGCCAAGCGCGGCGACATCGATGCGGCCGAGCGGCGCTTCCGGCACATGCTCTCCTTTGCCAACGATCTCGGCCTTTACGCCGAGGAGATCGACGTCGCCTCGGGTGCCGCGCTGGGCAACTTCCCGCAGGCCTTCACCCATGTCGGCCTGATCAACGCCGCCGTCGCCATCGAGCAGGCGCGCGCATGAACCTCGCCTACGAAGTGCTGTGGGGCCTTCTGGCCACCGTGGCGATGACCGCAGTGCTGCGAGCCAGCCAGGGATTCGGCTGGTCACGGCTCAGCCTCCCCCTGCTTGTCGGCACCTTTCTCACCAGCCAGCGCGATCGCGCGGTGGTGTGGGGCTATCTGCTCTATGTCATCGGCGGTTGGCTGTTCGCCTTCCTCTACTTCATGCTGTTCGACAGCATCGGCGTCCATACGTGGTGGTTCGGCATCCTGGTCGGCCTGGTGCACGGCCTGTTCCTGCTGGTCTGTGGCCTGCCCCTGCTGCCGTTCGTCCATCCGCGCATGGCCTCGGAGTATCACGGCGTGACGGCACAAAGGCAGCTCGAGCCGCCGGGCTTCCTGGCGGTGAACTACGGCTATGGCACGCCGCTCACCACGCTCGCCGCGCAGGCTCTGTACGGCGCGGTGCTGGGCGCGTTCGCGCAGCTCTCCGGTTAGAAGGCGTCGAGCGGAAAGCATCCGTCGTCGCCGAGCTTCGTCGCCGACAGCCAGCCGCGGCGCGTGCCGGCCAGCGTCGACCCCATCATCGAGCGCAGGCCCGGAACATGGCAGGCCGGCCCCATGACGGCGTCACGCAGCCAGCCGAGCGGCGCCAATCGCGATTGGAAGAACGGTGTCAGGAGATGGCTGACGTTGCGGTAGTAGCGCACGGACGGCACGCGGCGGCGCTCGAAGCGCAGGAAGGCGGAGAGAAGATCGGGCGCCTCGGCCAGCGTTTTGGCCAGTACCCAGGCATCCATCAGGCCGAGATTGGCGCCCTGCCCGAGCTGCGGGCTGGTGCCGTGCGCGGCGTCGCCGATGAACAGCACCGGGCCTGCGTTCCAGTGGGTCAGGGCGACATGACGATAGGTCGCGCGCGCGAAGTCGCCGGCCGCAGCAGCGTGATCGATGATCGGCGCGGCTTCGGGCCACAGCGCCGTCGCGGCGCGGCGCCAGGCGGCGAGGTCGATGGTCTTGCTGCGGCCGAGCGCCCGCATGGGCATGCTCCAGTAGATGGTCACCCTGTCCTGTCCGTCGCCCGGGCCGATCGGCAGCAGGCCCATCATGAGCGTGGTGCCGCGCACGCGCTGGCGCAGCAGGCCCGCGGCACCGATGCCGGCGAGATCGGGCGCGGTGGTCCACATGCAGCCCCAGGGATAGATCGGCGCTTGCGCATGCGGCAGCAGCCGCGTGCGCAGCGCGGAGTGCGCGCCATCGGCCGCGACGATAAGATCGAAAGGGCCGTGGCGTGCGCCGTTCTCCTCGACGAGATACGTGTTGTCGACATCGACGATCTCCGCGCCCGTGACCAGGTTGGCCGCTGATTTCCCGAGGCGGGCGTGCAGCAGGTCGAACAGCGTGGTGCGAGAGATGCCGATACCGAAGGCGAGCGGATGCAGGTCGGCATAGCGAAGGTCGAGGATCGAGCGGCCGCGATGGGTACGCGCCTCGAGCCCCGCTATGCGCGCGCCGCCTGCGATCGCGGCGTCGGCAAGGCCGAGCGCACGCAGCACGGCGAGGCCGGTCGGCTGCAGGAGCAGGCCGGCGCCGACCGGCTGCGGCTGGGTGAATCTTTCGTAGATCCTGACGCGGTGGCCCGTGTCGGCGAGCAAGGTCGCGGCGGCCTGGCCCGCCACGCCGCAGCCGACCACGGCGATATCGAGGGGGCCGAGGAACTTGGTCATCGTCCAAACATAACCCAAGTTATCACTGGATGCAAGAAAGAAGCGGCACCCGAGGCCGCTTCTTCTCATGCTCTTCCGGACCGCGAGCTTCCAGCTCGCTCATGAATCATGAGCGCGCAGGATGCGCGCGGTCCGGAAGACTATGACGCATCCCTGGAGCGGCGCGCGCCCCAGCGCAGATCAAAGCCCGCCGTTCACCACAAGGCACTGGCCCGAGACGTAGTCGCTGTCGGGGCTGCAGAAGAGGTAGACCGAACCGGCGGCCTCTTCCGGCAGGCCGCCGCGGCCGAGCGGGATCATCTGGTTCATGGCGGCGATGCGGCCGCCCTGCACGCCGATCTTGACCTTGCGGCCCTGCACCTCGATCTCGCCCGCCTCGCCTTCGCTGAGCGGCTTGGTGAGGCGCGTCTGGATGTAGCCGAAGGCCACGGCGTTCACCGTGACGTCGTAGCGGCCGAATTCCTTGGCCAGCGTCTTGGTGAGGCCGACGATGCCCGCCTTGCCGGCCGAGTAGTTTGACTGGCCGGCATTGCCGTTGACGCCCGAGGTCGAAGAGATGTTCACGACCTTGCGCACGATGCGCTTGCCGGCGGAGCGCTCCTTCTCGACCTCGGCGCGGAAGTGCTGCTGGAAGGCGCGCAGGATGCGGAACGGCGCCGTCAGATGGACATCGAGGATGGCGTACCACTGCTCGTCGGTCATCTTCTGGATGACCGAGTCCCAGGTGTAGCCGGCATTGTTCACCACGACATGGCAGCCGCCGAACGCGTCGACCGCGGTCTTGACGATGCGGTCGCCGAAGTCGGGCTTGGCGACGTCGCCGTTGCAGGCGACGGCCTTGCCGCCCATCTTCTCGATCTCGGCGATGGTCTCCTTGGCCGGCGCCTCGTCGATGTCGTTGATCACCACCTTGGCGCCGTCGCGCACCAGGCGCAGCGCGATCTCACGGCCGATGCCGCGTCCCGAACCGGTGACGATCGCCACCTTGCCGTCCATCTGACCCATTCTCTCTTCTCCTGTTATTCGGACCGCGGGCGTCCCGTCCGCTCGTGATCATGATGCGGGCCGGAGGCCCGCGGTCCGCGCTTCGCTAGTTCAATACAACGGTGGCATCGCCCTGCAGGGTGTCCTGGCCGTTCTGGTTGGTGCACTTGACCTCGAGGTCGACCAGCTTCTGGCCGCCTTCCTCGCGCTTGCCCGTGACCTTGCCGCTTACGGTGATGACGTCGCCCACCCAGGTGATCGAGGTGAAGCGCGTGCCGAGCTTCTTCACCTGCGCCTGCGGCACGTAGCTCGTGACGAGGCGGCCGAGGAAGGCCATCGACAGCATGCCGTGGGCGAACACGTCCTTGAATCCGAACTTCTTGGCGAAGTCGATGTCGACATGGATGGGATTGTGATCGCCCGAGCCGCCGCAGTAGAGCGCGAGCTGGTGGCGGCTGATCGGCGGGAGCACGAGCGGCGGGAGCGTGTCGCCGACCTTCACGTCGGCGAACTTCGGAGCAGTGACGGTTGCCATCGGTCTTCCCCTTCCTACTTCTTGGCCGCGTCGGGATTGCGCACGACGGTGATGCCCTTGGCCTTGGCCACCGGCTTGCCGGCCTGGTCCTTGAGCTCGGTCTCGGAGACCACGAACCACAGCGCGCCGCCCTTCTTGTCGTAGATATCCACGACCTTCTGCTGGCAGGTGATCTTGTCGCCGACATGCACCGGCGCGAGGTACTCGTAGTGCTGCTCGCCGTGCAGGATCAGGCCGATGTCGACGTTGAGCAGCCGCAGGAGCCCGCCCTTGTCGGGATCGTCGTTGGTGACGGCGGTGAGATAGGTCGGCGGCGCCGGGATCGCGCGATAGCCGGCGGCCTTGGCTGCGGCCTCGTCGACATAGATGGGATTTTCCTCACCGATGGCCTTGCAGAACAGGCGGATCTTGCCGGCCTCGACGGTGGTGGTGAACGGCTTGAACGAATGACCGATGAGTTTCTTGTCGAGCTGCATTGGTGGTCTCTGCTCCCTTATTTTCACATGCCCCCTCTCTCTTCTCACTCAAGCTCCTCTCCCCCTTGGGGGAGAGGTTGAGTGAGGGGTTCAAGCGAAGGCTGTGTGGCACCCCCTCACTTGGCCTCTCCCCCAAGGGGGAGAGGAACATGACGGTGAGAGGCGTAAGGCGGATGCCGCTTAGTCGAAGCGCCCGACGATGGCGACGCTGGAGACGTTCTCGCGCGGCGCGCCGCCGAGATTGTGCGTCATGCCGATCTTCGGATCCTTGAGCTGGCGGGCGCCGGCGCGGCCCTGGAACTGCAGGTACATCTCGTAGAGCATGCGCAGGCCCGAGGCGCCGATCGGATGGCCGAAGCACTTCAGGCCGCCGTCGATCTGGCAGGGGATCTTGCCGTCGGCATCGTAGAAGCCGTCGAGCACGTCCTTCCAGCCCTTGCCGGTCTCCGAGATGTGCAGGTCCTCCATGGTCACCAGCTCGGTGACCGAGAAGCAGTCGTGCACCTCGAACATAGAGACTTCGGCGCGCGGATCCTTGATGCCGGCCTCCTCATAGGCCTTCTTCGAGGCGATCCGCGTGGTGTGGAAGTAGCTGCCGTCCCACGAGTTGTGGCCCGACTCCGAGCCGTTCGACACCGAGAGCTGCAGCGCCTTGACCGAGACGATGTTGTGCTTGCCGAGCGACTTGGCGATCTCGGGCGTGGTCACGATGGCGGCAGCCGCGCCGTCCGACACGCCGCAGCAGTCGAACAGGCCGAGCGGCGAGGCGATCATCGGCGCCTTCAGGATGGTGTCCATCTCGACGGCCTTCTGCAGATGCGCCTTGGGGTTCTTGGCGCCGTTCTGATGGCTCTTCCACGAGACGTGCCCGATCGCCCGCTTGAGATCGTCGGCCGACACGCCGTGCGCGGTCATGTAGGCCGTCGCGAGCTGGGCGAAGTTGCCCGGCGCCGTGCCGTTGGCATGCCACAGCGCCTGCAGCGGGCCGCCGCGGCCGCCGGGCAGCCCGCCGTAGCCGGTGTCCTTCAGCTTCTCGACGCCCAGCGCCAGCGCGAAGTCGGCCGCGCCGGAGGCGACGGCGTAGCAAGCGCCGCGAAAAGCTTCGGTGCCCGAGGCGCACATGTTCTCGACATGCGTCACCGGGATGTTGGGCAGGCGCAGCGTCGTCGACAGCGGAATGCCCGACTTGCCGACATGGACCTCGTCGATCGCGGTCGAGAACCAGGCGGCGTTCAGCTGCTTGGCGTCGATGCCGGCGTCGGCGATGCATTCCTTGTAGGCTTCGAGCATCAGCTCCTCGGCGCCCGAGTCCCAGCGCTCGCCGAACTTGGAGCAACCCATTCCGAGAATCGCGACCTTGTCCTTGATACCCCGTGCCATGTTGGTCTCCTTCGTGGGGATTTAGACTCTAAGCTCGTCACAGTCCCGCTGTCATCCCGAGGGCGGAGCCCGACGGACCTTTGCTGGTGCCGTAAAGGTCCCTCGCTGCGCTCGGGAAGACAGCTTTGTCGATCACACCGGCGCCGCCTTCCAGAAGTAGCGCTTGAAGCCGCCGCGCATCGTGTCGTTGTCGCGGATGCGGAAGGTCATGCGCATCTTCACGCCGACCTTCACCTGTTCCTTGTCGCTGTCCGTGAAGTCGGCCATGAAGCGGCCGCCCTCGGGGAAGGTGATCATGCCGTAATACGCCGGCGGATCCGGCGAATAGGTGAGCGAGTCGGCGGTGAACGACATCACGTTCGCCTCCAGCCCGGCCATGCGATAGGGCTCCTGGCTGTCGACCGCGTGGCAGTTCGGGTTGACGCAGACCTGGCTGCGCGGGAACTGCACGGTGCCGCACACCTTGCACTTGCCGCCGACCAATCCGTAGATCATGTCGCGCTTGCGCCACAGGACGCTCAGCGCCGTCTTCTTGTCGAACTCGGCGCGCATGCCCTTGTCGATCGGCAGCATCTCGTTGAAGGCGAGGAACTTCATGTAGTTCGTCTCTTCCTTGCGCCGCGCCAGCCAGCCCGAGAGACCTTTGCGCTTGGGCAGCTTGGCGTTCTCGGCCGTGCCCTCGAACACCAGCACGTCGACGCCCTGGCCGAAGGCCACGACCATGATCTTGTCGCCTTCCTTGGCCTTTTCCAGCGCGTCGACCAGCATGACCAGCGCATGCGCGGCACCCGTGTCGCCGAGATTGGCGCCCAGCAGGTCGCGCACCGAGCCGTCGGCGATGCCGCAGATCTTGGCCATCTGCTTCGGCACGGCCGGCATCAGGCTCGGCATGATGAAGTGGGTGATGTCGGAGCCCTTGAGGTTGCAGGCGGCGAGTGCCGCCTTGACCGCCGGGGGCACGATCTTCGAATAACCCTCGTCGCGGATCCAGCGCTCCTCCCAGCCGTAGTCGAAGTCGCTCTCGTCGCCGCGGAAGTGGTCGACGAAGTCCATCGACACCGAGTGATGGCCGCCCAGCTTGGCGATCACGTTCTCGGTGCCGCAGAGAAGCGCCGCGGCGCCGTCGCCGTAGTTCAGCTCGTTGGCCGAGGCGACGCGTGCCATGCGCTTGTCGGCCGCTGCCACCAGGGCCGGACCGCCGCCGTTCTTCGAGGCGTTGAGGCCCGCGATCAGCGCCGAGGTGCCGGCCTTCTGCGAGCCGCCGACGTCGGAAGCGAAGAGGTTCTGCTCGATCGACAGCGCCGTGCCGATGACGCCGGCGTTCTGTCGATCCTTGAAGGGATGCGTCGTCGAGGCGAAGTAGAGGCTGCGCACGTCCTCCGGCTTATGGCTTGTGAGGCAATCGCGCGAGGCCTCGACCGCCATGGTGATCGAATCCTCGTCCCAGTTGGCCATCGAGCGCTCGCCCTTGGCCAAGCCACGCAGGCCGGCGGCGAACCACTTGTTGGCGTCGTAAACGGCCTGACGCTGCAGGCGCAGCCGCGGGACGTAGGCACCATAGGCCACGATTCCGACCATTCGCACTCCTCCCAACTCAATGAACGGGCGTTTATGCCTCCGCTTTAGCGCGCCCCGCCGGGACGCGCGAGGTGCATTTGATCATGGCTGCTTCGCCGATGGAATTGTATTCCGCAGAGGAAAACTCATGGCCTTCGTCTTCCGGATCGCGCATCCTGCGCGCTCATGAATCATGAGGCGCGCTGGAAGCGCGCGGTCCGGAAGAGCATGAGCCCTACCTCCCCGCCGTCGGCGGCAGTTCGCGGAACAGGTTGCGGTAGCCGGCGTCCGGCGGGATGTGGAGATACCGCTTGCCGTCGCGGGTCTCGACCCAGGGCTGGACGGTGACGATCTTGCGTGCGCCGGCGGCAGCGATGGCGCCGGCGACGGTCTTGCCCTCGGCCAGCAGTTCCAGGTTCTTCAACGTCGCGTGCACCAGGGTGCGCTTGCCGGCGGCGGCCTCGTCGATCGCCGCCTGGGCGCCGATCCATACCGAGTCCACCGACTCCGAACCGTCATGCAGGGCGATCTGGTCCTCGGGCGCCGCGGCCAGAAAGAACCAGGTGTCGAAGCGCTTGGGCACGAAGGTCGGCGTGATCCAGTGGGCGTAGGGCACCATCAGGTCGGTGGCGAGCTCGAGATCCTCGGCTTCGACCAGGTCGACGATGCTGGCCTCGTCCTTGGCGAGCTTCCGGCGCCAGCGCTCCTCGATGCCCTTCAGCTCGGCGGCAGCGATGACTGCGCGCTCGCCGCGCCGACGCGCCAGCAGAACGCCGCATTCCTCGAAGGCCTCGCGCACACCGGCGACGCGGAACTTCAGCTCCTCGGCCGCAATCTTGTCCGCTCCGCCACAACGCGCGCGTAGCCGCACATCGCCGTCGGCATCCTCGAGCTTGCCGCCGGGGAAGACCAGCGCACCGGAGAAGGAATCGATCGCCTGGTGGCGCACCACCATGAAGACTTCGAGTGTCGAATTGGGCTCACCCGGCACGGAGGGGCGCAGCAGGAGCACGGTCGTCGCCGGACGCGGAACCGGGACATTTTTCGGTTGTTCAGTCATGCACCGATTGTCCCATAGCCGTCGCGACACTGCCAACGGCCGGGTGTATCGTGCGGGACCGCCATTCCGCAGGGAGAAGGATATGTCCGTGACCAGCAACAGCCCGACTCCCAACAGCCTGGGCGAAGGTCTGAAGGCGCTGCATGCCAAATGGGGTTGGATCGTGGCGCTCGGCATCATCTTCATGATCGCCGGCGTGATCGCGCGCGGCAGCGTCGTGATGGCCACCGTCTCGGCGATCTACGTCATCGGCATCATGATGATCATGGCCGGCGTGACCGAGATCATCACCGCCTTCAACGTGAAGGACTGGGGCCGCTTCGCGCTCTGGATGCTGCTCGGCCTGCTCTATGTCGCAGCCGGCGTCATCTGCTTCTTTCGGCCATTCGAGGCCGCAGCCATCGTCACCCTGATGCTGGGCATCGCGCTGGTGATCGGCGGCATCGTGCGCGGCTTCCTGGCCTGGAGCGTGCGCGAGGCCGGTAAGCCGTGGGGGTGGGTCGCCGTCTCGGCCCTGATCACCCTGCTGCTGGGCCTCATCATCATCGCCAAATGGCCCTACTCCAGCGCCTACACGCTCGGCATCTTCCTCGGCATCGACCTCATATTCATCGGCTCGAGCTGGCTGGGCATCGGCCTCGCCCTGAAGAAGCGCGCCGCCTGAGCCCAAGGCGGCGTCCAGCCGCAGCTCTGCCAGGCGTTCTCTGCGGAACTCTTCGAGGACCCGCTCCTCGGCGTCCAGCTCGTCGAAGAAGCCACCTTTGCCACCGGCGCCGTCGTCCGGCCCGGCCGCGCGCTTCTCCGACCAGTTGCCGGGCTGCCGGTTGCGCAGCCAGAAGATACAGGCCCGTACATCGGGCGGATAGTGCACGACGTTCTTGAGCGTCCGCTCCTTGCCGTCATGCAGCACCGTGCGCTCGACTGTGCGGTCATAGCCCACCGCCCGCTCGTAGAGGCTGCGCGCCACCTGCGCATCGGCCGCCACCTTGCCGGCGCGTACCGCGGCGGCGAAGGCGGGATGGCTGGCGATCCAGTTGTCGATGGTGCGCGGCGCGACCTCGAAGAAGTCCGCCAGCTCGGCATTCGTCGCGCCCAGCAGGCAGTAGTTGTGGGCGAGCTCGCAGAATTCGCGGCGGTAGGCGGTGGGACGTCCGGCGGAGGGCATAACTGAATATAACTGAAGTCACATCTAAAAACAACAGGCAAGATGATTTTTGCGTACCGTAGAGGGCTCATTGCCAGGAGAGCGCACTTCAGCGGCGCGGCAAAAGTGCTGGCAGTGCCAGCAAGATCGAGTGGCGCGCCAGGCGGCCGGGCTGGCGCAGCGCCAGGCCTGGATGCCGAGGTGGTCGAACCTGGTTCCGGCAAAGATTCCCTGGAAGGCCGGCAACTCCTGCGCCTCCGGACGGTTTATCAGGAGTAGCCCGATCGTGCCTCGTTTGTGAGGGAATTATGTCTTTGCGAGCCAATTTCGGGACTTGCCTCATCGCCGCCGTACTGTTTGGCGCGGCCGGATCGGCCAGCGCCCAATCCCCGGCAACGTCCCCGTCGATCGCGCGGGCCAGCGCGGCCGTCAGCGGATCGGATGCCTGCGTCCACTACGTCGAGGGACAGGCGATGGTGGTGCGTTGCGCGATCGCCCGGCCGCAGATGCTCTCGGACCACGGTACGTCGGTCGGCGAGCCGTACGACGTGCAGGGCAACCCGGTGGACCGCCACGGCGACGTCGTCGCGGTGCCGGAGACCCGCGGGCAAGCCACTCGCGAAGTATTCGCCAGGGATCGACAGACGCTTCAATAGAGATCGCAACGACGTGGCGCGCCGTCAAAGCGTGAAATAATAGGTCTGGCGGCGGTTGGTGATTCGCGCCCTGTGGAAGAGCGCCGACCAGAAGCCGTAGCCCGGCTGGAACAACGGCCACTCGATCGGCGTCTCGCCCTGAAGCACCACGGTGTAGTAGGAGACGCTTGCCTTGATCTGGGCGGGCCCGAAATCGGTATCCACCCATTCGGTATCCACGTCGACACGCAGCCTCACCTCGCGTCCCGCAGCCTTCTCCCGATCGATCTCCGCCTTGCGCGCCATGATCGCCACGTTGAACCGATCGACGGAGGCTTCGATCGCCTTCACGACCATGGCCTGCGCTTCCGCCGTCCACTTGTCGTTCAGATAGTTCTTGGCGAACCACTGCTTGATCAGGGGGACCGAGAGGACCCAGGCCGCCGTCAATACGCCGCCGACCATCGGTCCGACGAGGCCACCGCCACCGCCGCCTATCTCGCCGCCCGCCGTGGGCACGGGCCGGCCCGCGCTGCTGCCGGCCCGGGTCACCGACCCACGCTGGGGCACGGTGACCTGGCCGGCCGCGGTGGTCACCGGCGTGCCCACGCTGCTGTTGGCCGGCGTCACCGAGCCGCGCTGCGCCACCTCGATCTCGCCGCCGGCAGTGGTCGCCGGCCTCGCCGGACCGCCACCGGCCGGAAGCACCGATCCGCGTTGCGGCACGTTGATTTCGCCCACGACCCCGCCTTCCGCCACGAACAACGACTGGGTCACCGTCACGCCGCGCGTTATCCTCGCACAATGCTCGCAGCGCGGCGCCGTCGTCATGGCGCGATTCCCTCTCAGCCACACATTGTGCAGTTCGAAGATGCCGAGATCCTGCTCGACCAGCTTGCGGCCCAATACCTTCTCGCGCTCGAGGATCGCGGGGTTGAGGGCATTGACCTCCGAGTGGCCGGCGCCGCGTGCCTGGGCATCGGTCCTGACGACAACGACTTCGCCCTGCCAGATCCGCGCGTGCTGCTCGAGGGTGGCTTTGTACAAGGTGTCGGCGAGCTTCTGCGGCACGCCCTCGTTGAACCCGATATAGAGTTTGCCCGTCAGTGTGTTGCGCACCACAGTCAGGACCGGCCCGGGGCCGATCCTTCCGGTTTCCGGCAGTACCGGCAAGGTGAGCCGGGCAATTCTCGCGGCGACGACATCCAGCGGATCGGCCATCGTGGAGTCCTCATATGAAAAGCATGGAATGATTCGGCCGACCGCTTCTGAGACAAGGACGGCAAACGGAATGTGGCAAAGCACACCGAGCCACGTTCGGTCACAGCAGGATCGCGCAGTACAGTTGCACTGAGGCTTCAACTTCAACTGTCGACAAAGGGGAGCCCTTCGAGATGGTCGAGACTTCCGGAGGAAAGAACAAAGGCAAGCCGGTTGCCGTGGTGATCGGCGCCACGTCGAAATGGCAATCGGACGGCCGCAACACGCGACTGATCCACGGCAAGGCGGTGGACGACAGCACGCTCCCCGTCGGTGTGCGCTGGGGCGTCGGCGGCGCCATCGCCCAGAAGTTCGCCGCCGAGGGGTTCTTCGTCGTGCTGACGACGCGCAAGGCGCCGAATGCGTCGGGCCTGATGGCGGCCATCAAGGACCAGGGCGGCGCCTGCATGATCGTCGAGCTCGACGTCTCGCGGCAGGAATCGATCGCCGCCGCCTTCGCCGCTGTCCGCAGCGAGGCCGGCGAGCCCGAGGTCGTGGTCTACAATGCGGGTTATCTCGAAGGCCGCGACCTGCCGCCGGAAAAGGAGCTGCTCGAACACATCCCGGTCGAAATGTTCGACACCGCCCACCATATCGCGAGCCGCGGCCCGTTCCTGGTCGCCAAGGAGATCCTGCCCGCCATGCGCCGACGCGGCACGGGCTCTTTCTTCTTTTCCAACAATGCGAGCTCGCTGCGCGGACGCAAGCGCATGACCGGCCAGTCGCTCTACTATCCGCGCGTCATGATGCGCACGCTGGCGCAGGTCCTGACCGAGGAATATTCCGAGCATGGCGTGCACGTCGCCAACGTGGTGATCGACGGCACCATCGATTCGCCCGGCACCCACGCCCTGCCGCGCATCCGGCAGAACCCCGACCTGGCGATCAACCCGGTGAAGATCGCCGATGCGTTCTACTACCTGCATACCCAGGACCGCTCGTGCTGGACGCACGAGCTGCAGCTCACGCCGTTCTCGACCAAGCCGAGCTATTA
>JAEZHS010000057.1 GCA_023436825.1 Pseudomonadota bacterium
GCTCGAAGATCGCGCCGCCGCGCTCGCTGGTGAAGAAGTCGGTCTGAAACATGTAAGGCGTCGTCGTATTGCCGACGGTGTTTGCCGAATTGATCGAGTTGCCGACCTGCGCCGAATAGACATCCCAGCGCACGCCACCGACCAGCTTCAGCCAGGGCGTCACCTCGATCGTATCGTTGAAATAGGCGCCCAGGCCCCAGGCCTGCGAGGAGGCGTAGTTGCCGGGGATCTCCGGTGAGTTGCCCGGTGTCCCCCCGCCGACCGTGTAGCCGGCCGGCGTGCAACCCACCGAACCCGCCACCATCGCGATGCCGTTGCAGAAGCCGTTACGGGTGTAGGTCTTGTTCGTGTAGGACTCATAGTTGAGGTCCACGCCCATCAACAGCAAATGGCCGATCTCGCCGGTCTTGAACTTGGCCTCGAGCTCGGCTTGGTTCTCGAACGTGATGTCGTTGATGTTTCGGTCGCGGCTGATCTGGCGAATCGAGAGCTGGTTCAGCGGCGCGCCGCGGTAGGGCGTGTTGCCTGGTCCGTTGGCAGCCTGGACGAAGCCGAAGTTGGGGCCGAGAGTGCCGACGAAGGCGCCGGACGTCTGCCGCACCGACGTGTTGACCCACAGGAACTCCGTCTGGTTGCGCGCCCGCAGGCCCGGATTGAACTTGTGGTCGACCGTGGCGTTGAGCTGGATGACATCCTGCTCGGTATAGTCGTCGGACAGGCCGTAGTTGACGTTGCGCGGCACATTGATCGGGAAGCCGTTGAGCGGCGGCACGCCGTAATTGATGTTGTCCTTGCGGTGCTGCAGGATCGCGCCCAGCGTGATCTCGGTCGGCGTGCCGATGCCGAGCTTCACCGACGGCGCCAGTCCGAAATCCATAACGTTCGTGTTGTCGATGGTCGAGGCCTTGCCCCATTGGAACATGCCGTTGACGCGCGCAGCGTTGGTCTCCTCGAACGGCACGTTGACGTCGGCGGTGGTGCGGATGAGGCCGTTGGTCGTCACCTGGCCGCTGAGCTCGGTCGCCTGCTTGAGCCCGGGCTTCTTGGTCACCTGGTTGATGACGCCGCCGGTCGAGCCGCGGCCGAACAGCATGGAGGACGGTCCCATCAGGACCTCGATCGCCTCCAGAGCGAACGTGTCGCGATAGTACTGGCCGCGGTCGCGCATGGCGTCGAGGTAGATGTCGGTGCGCGCCGAGAAGCCGTTGAGGTTGATGTTGTTGCCGATCGTGCCGCCCTCGGCCGAGCCGATGGTGACGCCGGGCACGTTGCGCACCGCCTGGTCGAGGGTCGTCGCGGCCTGCGAGTTCATCAGCGCTCGATTGATGACGATCACCTGCTGCGGCACGTCCATCAGGTTTTCCGCGCCCATGCGGAAGATCGACCCGCGGGTGGTCTGGAAATCCTCGCTGGGCCGCGAGCCGGTGACGGTGACGGGCTGCATGGTGGCCGGCGCGCTGGCCGGTGCGCCCGGGGTCTGGTCCGGCGGTGGGGGCGTCGGAGCGGGACCTTGTGCATTCTGATCGGGCGGCTGTTGGGCCAGGGCGCCAGAGGCGAAGAGCAATCCGACCATTGCCGTCGTCGCAGGAACCGTATGCGTCACTTCAACTCTCCCCTAGGAACCGCGGCCGCCTCGATTGCGGCGAATGCGAGTCATTATCATGGTCTCGAAGGGAAGTGATAATTATTTGCAAATCTGCGAAAATGCACAGCGATTGCAATGCAGTACTTCACACAGACTGCGACTAGACACTCTCGGTCGTGCGAGAAGTGGCGCGCCCGGCTGGATTCGAACCAGCGACCTACCGCTTAGAAGGCGGTTGCTCTATCCCCTGAGCTACGGGCGCCCGAGTGGTGACGGTCAACATAACACGGATCGCGGCCGGCAATTGACCATGCGCTTGCGCCCCGCCATAGCAGATCGTCGCGTTTTTTCAGGTAGGTTTGCCAAAGCGAGGGCTGGATGACGGACCAAGCCTTGCTGGCCAAGGTTGGCCAGACGATCTGGGGCCCGACTTGGCACGCTCCGATGGCCGAGGCTCTAAAACTGCCGCCGAACACGATCGCCGCCTGGGCTGCCGGCGGCACCGCCGTGCCGGCCGACTCCTGGAAGGCGCTGCGCGAGGTCACCCGCCTGCACTATCTCAAGCTCGCCGACCTCGATCCGCAGATCGTCAGCGCATACGACGCAGCCGTGGCGCGCGCGTCGGCCAGGCGATAGGGGTCAGTGTGTCCAGCGACCGATGCGGTTGTAGGCGAAGTTGTCGGCGTAGGCCTTTGGCCTGACGTGCCGCGCATGCGGCAGCTCCAGGGTATAGCGCCAGCCGTTCTTCTCGGCGTAGGCCTTCGCCTCCTCCACGGTCGCGAAGTAGAGCTTCACCTGCTGCATGGTGTCGCGCGAGCTGGTCCAGCCCATCAGCGGATCGATCTCCTTGGGCGCGGGCTCGCTCTCGAGCAGCCACTCCTTGGTGTTGCGCTGGCCCGATTGCATCGCCGTCTTGGCCGGCTTGTAGATGCGCACCTGCATGAACGTCGACACTCCCCTGCGGCAGCGGCGTGGTCGGGGCGGCCGGATTTGAACCGACGACCTTCTGCGCCCAAGGCAGACGCGCTACCAGACTGCGCTACGCCCCGCCGCAATGATCCTTAGGCGCGGGCTTTCTACCAGCGACCGGGACGGCTCGAAAGCGCAATTTCCGGGTGGTACTGTAGGTCATGTTCGATCAGACACCTGAACAAGGGCGGCCCGGCCGGGCGCCCTCGATCAACGTCCTGGGCGGCGCCCTGCAGCCCTGCTCGCTCGATCCCGTCACCGGCTTCTATCGCGACGGCTGCTGCAATACCGGACGCGAGGACCTCGGCCTGCACACGGTCTGTGTGATCATGACCGTCGAGTTCCTGGCCTTCTCCAAGGCCCAGGGCAACGACCTCTCGACTCCGATGCCCCAATATGGCTTTGCCGGACTGAAGCCGGGTGATCGCTGGTGCCTGTGCGCCAGCCGCTGGAAGGATGCGCTGGACGCCGGCGCCGCCCCGCAGGTCGTGCTCGAGGCGACCCACGCCATGACCCTGCACATCGTCTCGCTCGACGACCTCAAGAAGCACGCCGTCAGGCTTCAATGAACTGGTAGCCGCTGCTGATGCGGCTGTCGGCGCGCCTCGAACGTGCGGGCAGGGTGATGGGCGTCTTCCCGGCACGGCGTGCGAATGAGCTGGCGACGGCGCCCGGCGTCGGGCTCGTTCCACACGGCGATGTAGTCCTGCACGAAGGTATGGATGTCGCTCATGGACCCAGCGTGGCGTGATGCGGATGCAGGGTCGATGATGTGCGAGGTAATCGAGGTGTACCGATGAAGAGTTGGCCACGGATCGACGGCGCGCTCGCCGACTATGTCGACGGCAACTGGCTGCGCGACAGCCCACTCAAGCGCCGGCTGCGCGAGGAGACCGCGAAGATGCCGGGCGCGGGCATGCAGATCTCGGCGCACCAGGGGCAGCAGATCGGCCTGCTCGTCCGCGCCGTGGGCGCTCGGCGCGCCGTCGAGGTCGGCACGTTCACCGGTTACTCGGCGCTCTGCATCGCCGAGGCCCTGCCCGAAGACGGCAGGCTCTGGTGTTGCGATGTCAGCGAGGAATGGACCCGGATCGGCAAACGCTACTGGAAGGAGGCCGGGCTGGAGAGCCGCATCGAGCTCACAGTCGCTCCTGCGCTCGGGACGCTCGACCGGCTGCTGGCCCAGGGCCTCGCCGGTCAGGTCGATCTCGCCTTCATCGACGCCGACAAGACCAGCTACGACGCCTACTACGAGCGCTGCCTGAAACTGCTGCGTCGCGGCGGGCTGGTGCTGATCGACAACGTCATCTGGGGCGGCTCGGTCGCCAACCTCGCTGACAAGGACGCAGACACCGTGGCGATTCGCGCACTCAACGCCAAGCTCAGGCAGGACGAGCGCGTCGACCTCACCCTGTTCGCGGTGGGTGACGGGATGACCTGTGCGTTGAAG
>JAEZHS010000107.1 GCA_023436825.1 Pseudomonadota bacterium
CTTGCTCAAGCGGGCTCGCGACGCGGCCCTGGCGACTGTTCGGGTTCACAGCAACGACGGAGGGGCGACCTTGCTGAGGAACGGGCTCGAGCGCCCTAGGGTGAGACGATCTCCCCTCCGACACCGCAGCCGGTACTCTAACCCGACCCGATCGCGATGACTTACAAGGGTGAGGCTATTCGTCGTCATACCTCTGTTCCAGCCACGGATCGCCGTAGTTGTGATAGCCGCGGACTTCCCAGAAGCCTGGCTTGTCGTGCACCGAGAATTCGACGCGCTTGATCCACTTGGCGCTCTTCCAGAAGTAGAGCTTGGGGATGACTACGCGCAGCGGCCCGCCATGCTCGCGGCTGATCGCCTCGCCGTTCCAGCTCCAGGCCAGCATCACATCGTCCGCCGAGAAGTCGGCAATCGGCACGTTGGTCGTGTAGGTGTCGTAGGAATGGAAGATGACATGCTGTGCCGCAGGCTTGGGCTGCACGATCCTCAGGAGATCGCGGGCGCTCACGCCTTCCCACCTGTTGTCGTACCGCGACCACGCGGTGACGCAATGGATGTCGGTCGTGAGCGTCGTCTTGGGCAGGTCGGTAAACTCGCCCCATTTCCAGGTCGTCGGAGTCTCGACCTCGCCGTCGACGAACAGGCGCCAGGCATGGGTCGGGATTTCGGGCTGGATGCCGAGATCGAGCACCGGCCACGTCTCGACCTGGCGCTGGCCGGGCGGCAGGCGCTGCGCATGGGCAGCCGTCTTGCCGGTCAGCAGCCGGCCGCTCTGGGCCCACTTCTGCTTGCTGTCTATGAGCTTGTTCTTGAGCTTGCCGAACAGGGTGACGTCGTCGTCGGACATTGACAGTGCCTCAAGTCTCTTCCGGAGCGCGCGCGTCTCGCACGCTCATCATCATGAGGCTCGCGAAACGCGCCCGGTCCGAAAAACTAAATCGACCGCCCCGCCTTCTCCCAATATGGGGCCCGGAGCTTGCGTTTGAAGATCTTGCCCGAATCTTCGCGCGGCAGGGCGCCGCTGAACTCGACGATCCTGGGCACCTTGTAGCGCGCCAGGTGCTGGCCGAGATAGCCTCGCACGGCCGACGCATCGATGACCGCCCCGGACTGCGGCTCGACGTAGGCACAGATCTGCTCGCCGAACTCCTCGTCGGGGATGCCGAACACCGCGCAGTCGCGCACGCCCGGCATCTGGATCAGCACCGATTCGATCTCGGCCGGGTAGATGTTGACGCCTCCGGAGATGATCATGTCGCGCTTGCGGTCGCACAGAAAGACGTAGCCGTCGGCGTCCTGGTAGCCGACATCGCCCACGGTCACGAGGTCGCCCAGCGCGATCTCGCGACGCTTGGCGTCGTCGTTGTTGTAGGTAAACTCGGCGAGATGCGGGCCACGCAGGTAGATCTCGCCGACCTCCCCCTGCTTCACGTCGCAGCCCTGCTCGTCGACGATGCGCATTACCGCGCCCTCCACGACGCGGCCGACGGTGCCAGGCTTCGCGAGCGCCTGCTCGGCATTGTGCCAGACCACGATGCCGGTCTCGGTGGCTCCGTAGTATTCGTTGATGACCGGTCCCCACCATTCGATCATCTGGCGCTTGATTGCCGGCGCACAGGGCGCGGCACCATGGGTGACCCAGCGCAACGAGGAGACGTCGTAGCGCCGCTTGACCTCGTCGGGCAGGCGCATCAGGCGCACGAACATGGTGGGCACGATGTGCATGTGGCTGACCTTGTGGCGGTCGATCAGCCGCAGCATGTCCTCGGCCTCGAAGCGCGGCTGCAGCACCATGCCGAGGCCGAGCCGCGCACTTCCCATGCCGTAGGCGGCGGGTGCCGAGTGGTACATCGGCCCGTTCATCATCACCACGATCGAGGGGTCGGGCTTGATGCCCCAGTACTTCGCCGCTTCGCCCGCGGCCAGCGCCTGCAGTTCGGGCGAGGCCGGGCGGCGGCGCACGCCCTTGGGCCGGCCGGTCGTGCCCGAGGTGTAGATCATGCTGCCGCGCGCGGCCTTCGGCGGCTCGGTGTTGGGCGCGCTGCGGGCCACGAACGCATCCCAGGTTTCGACACCCGGCGGGGCCACCCGCTTATCCATGGGAACGTTGTAGGCAGCCGCGATCTCCTCGGGCGTGGGCACGACGAGGATTTTCACGCGCTCAGGAACGCCGCTCGCGATTTGGGCTAAAAGGTCGCTGTGCACGACCAGCACCTTGGCCGCGCAGTCGGCGAGGATGTAACCCGCCTCCTCCGGCGTGAAGTGCCAATTGATGGGCACAGCATAGGCGCCGAGCTGGCCCGCCGCGAAATTGACCTCGAAGGTGGCAAAGTCGTTGCGCAGCATCAGGGCGACGCTGTCGTCCTCGCCGATGCCCAGCGCGGCAAGGCCGCCGGCGCCGCGTGCGGCATTGGCCTGGATGTCGGCCCAGCTCCTGTAGCGCTCGCCCGCCGTCACGCCTGTTGTCATCGCTTCTTCCCTGGCTTCTTCGGTTTGGCCGGCGCTGCGCCCTTCAGCATCACTACGCCGTGGAAGCGCGCCAGCATCCTGTAGTCGGGAGCATGTTCCAGCATGCCGGCCTGTTGCAACATCACCAGCCCGTGCGTGGCCGCCCACATCGAGTAGCCGAACATCGTGGCATCGGCATCGATCACGCCGGCCTTGACCAAGCTCTCGGCGGCGCGGGTGATGTAGGTCGCCGCCCGGTCGGCCTGCTGGAGAAGATCAGGATGGCTGCCGTCGATCGGAGCGTTGATGTCGAACATGATGCGATAGGCATGCGGGTTCTTCATGGCAAAGCGGAAGTAGGCCTCGCCGGTGCGCTGCGCCCGCACCGACGGATCGTCAGGCGCATCGGTCAGCGCGGCTTCCAGCGTGTCGGCGAACTTGGCGAAGGCCTGGGCGCGCACGGTCGCCAGGATATCGGCCTTGTCCTTGAAGTAGCGGTACGGTGTCTTGGGGCTGCAGCCCAGCGCCTCAGCGAGCTGGCGCATGGTGACGCCCTCGTAGCCGAAGCGGGCGAAACGCTCGGTCGCGACCTTGCACAGCTCCGTGCGGAAGTCGGCGATGTCCTGTTCGGTCAGGTAGCGAGGCATGGAACATATATACACAGCGTGTATCGAAAGCAAACCGCCTCGCCCACTCCGTCGGCGGCTACGTCTGGCCCGTTCCCGACCCATTATGGAGGACGACGCATTGCCGCCTCGAATCACATGACCCTAAGTTCATACCTGGCTGGGGCGCCGCGTGCGCCCCGTTCGCGGTGCGTTACATCAGCCAACTGTGGCCGTAGGCGCTGGTGAAATCGAGCTGCACCGTCAGGTCGTTGAAGTCGCGATCGCCGCCAGCGTACTGATCCTCCCAGCCCCAGGTGTTGTGGCCGTAGTTCCACAGATGGCCGACGCCCTCACCCTGGACCTTCTCGTTGGCGTCGGCGAAAGCCCAGTACGTATTGCCGGTGGACTGGTTGGTGAGCTTCATGGCGATCAGGTCTCCGGCATCGACGCCTAGAAGCTGACCTTGGGCGTAGTTGCCGTACCCGCCGCCCTGCAGTGAGGTGCCGCTCGCGCTGGTCGTGTAGGTGCGTGCCGCGGCCGCCTCGGCGTAGCCGGCCTGCCCCGGCTTCAGATTGCCGATCGATCCGGTGTAGTCGTCGACCCTGTAGAAGGAGACCGAAACGGTGTCCTCGCCGTTCTGGCGCATGCGCACGACGGCGATCTGGTCGTCGGCGCCGCCGACGGTCTCCGCGACGGCCACCGCGCGTGCGAGGTGGACGTTGCCGAAGCCGGTGTCGAAGTCGGCCTGGCCATAGGGGCTGGTCAGCGTCGCCTGATCGGCATAGCCGCGTCCTCGCCCGATCAAGACCGAAACATCGGCATGCGCGTCGGCGATGGTCTGATGCAGCGCCCCCTGCCCGTACTTGTCGAACATGCGCACCAGGTTGGAATCGAAGTCTTCCTGCAGCGACTGCTGCGCGAACCGGGCGGTCCAGGCGAATTGGCCCGACTGGTGGTTGCCGAAGCTGTCGTCGAAATCGCCGATGGTCACGCGGATGTCGGTTGTCGCATCCTTCGTCGTGGTGGCCTGGATCAGCAGGCTCTGCCGGACATCGCCGGTGGCCCAGTCGTTCGCGCCGTCGTGCTTGAGGAGGTCCGGACTGTCGGCGAACGACATCTGGTGGTGCGCGATGGCGGTGAGAGCCCGCGCCAGCAGCACGCCATTGGGCGTGCCGAGACCGCTCGTCAGGTCATAGCCCGCGGCAGCCGAATAGCCGTAGCCGGTTGGCGTGATCGCCTGGCCGCCGTCGGTCGTGTAGTCGCCGCCCTGGACGAAGGATGAAATGTTGTTGCCGGTCCTGATGTCGTTGAACGAGGCCGGAGCGATCGCCGAGGCGATGTACAGCAGGTCATTCATGTAGCCGAGGTGCGGCAGTCCCTGATCGGCGAAGATCGCGTTGAACTGCGCCCCGAGAGCCGCCCACAGCGGCGTCGCGGCGCTGGTGCCGCCGTTCGGCTCGAGGCCCGTCATGTCGCCCGTGGGCACCGTGTAGTACAGGTTGCCGCCGGCATTCGCCGACACATCGGGCGTGCCACGTCCGATCAGATGATAGGGGTCGGCCGTGTACGGCACGAGGCCATAGTCCGCTTGATAGCTCGGAATGCCCTGCGCGGGGTCGGCGCCGCCGCTGCCGGTGTTGTTCGACAGGTAGCCCGTGCCGACCCGATTCGAGAACGTGGTCCCCTCGAGGTCATAGACGTTCCAGACCGTCTCGATGAACGCAGCGGAGCCGCCGACCGCCCCGACCGGGGATTGCGTCAGGCCGGCAGCGACGAGTTCCCAGATCGTCCCGCGATCGCCGCCCGTCGCCTTGTCGACGATGTCCCGCAACGTATCGTCGGTCCGCGCTGCATCCATCGAGCTGATCGAGGTGCCGCCGACAGTTACGGAGTACGGGCTGGAGCGGCTTGTGTTGACGTTCGTCAGGCCGTTGCCGATCTCGTATCCCGACCCGCCGTCGCCGTTGGAGTTGAAGACCGTGATGTTGCGCAGCGCCGCGTCGACGAAGAGTTCGCTGGAGGCCTTGTAGAAGGGTGACCCCGGCGCCACCATCGGCGTATAGCGGAATGACGACGTTACGACTTGCGGGTTGTTCTGCGCGTCCCAAAAGGCCGACTGGTAGGCGGTATAGGCATCGGCGAGCGTGTAGCCGGATCCCGCGTAGAAGACGAGCTTGCTTTGCGGTGCGATGGTGGCGACCAGGCCGGTATCGAGCGAACGCTCGCCCGAGCCGTTGTTGGGCGGCCCCCAGCTCTGGTTGCCGACTCCGATCGCCGGCGCGCCCGTCGGAACTTGGGCACCGGCGCGGTAGGCATCGAGGGCCGCCTGGAAGCTGATGCTGCCGTCGGGCAGCGCCGTCCCGATGACAGGTTCAACCAGCCCGATCGTGCCTGTCGCCACGTCGGCGCCGAGCGGCATGTTGTAATAGCTCTGGACGGCGACCTGCGGGTAGAGCTCGATCGGATACAGCGTCGAATTATTGCCGGGACTTTGCGGACCTTGCGGCAGGGCGGCAGCAGGAACGTCAGCCGAGGGGAGCAACTGGCTGCCGAACTTTTGGGTATCGAACCAGATGCCGGAAACGCCGAGGGCCGTGAGAGCCGTCGGCAGCGACAGGCTGCCCGTCCAGTACCAGCCGCCGCCGCCTTGCTGCATCAGCGTCGTCTGCGGCCCGAACAGGGTGGAGAAACTGTCTCCGGTTATCTCGACCCAGATCGTACGAGATTGCGCCGACGAGACGTAGTCGTCGGCACTGCCGAGCTGAGCGATCCCCATGTCGTCCAACACCTGCTTGGCCGCCTGGTAGTTGGTCTCGTTCGCGCCGTACGTCGCCCAGAGCGTGCCGCTCTCCTCGAGAGCCTTGAGCTGTTGCTGGCGTGACGCCCAGCTCGAGTTGAGCAGCGTCGACGGATCGTTGGCGCGATCGAGGACCAGGGCGACGCGCAGCGTCTCCGCGCCTGTTACGGGCGTTCCGCCCGTGGGTTCCGTGGTCTGGTTGCTGCGCCAGCTGGCATAATCCAGGAATGTCGAGGTCTCGAGCTGCGTATAGGCGGAGTAGAAGGAATAGCCGCCTGTGGCGAAGGTGCTGGCGTCGGAGCCCGTGACGGTGATCGTCTCCGCCGGCAGCCCGCCGGCCGGCTGGATCGTCCATTGGTTGCCACCGGCATATGAGAAGGTGGCGCCAGAGCCGTAGTTGAAGAGCTGCAGGACGTCGCCGTCAGCCCTGGAGAAGTCCGTGATGACGTCGCCATCGGCCTGGCCGAAGGTCAAGGCAAAGGCATCGGCGCCGCCACCGCCGGTCAACCTGTCCGCGCCGACTCCGGCCTGGAGGATGTCGTTGCCGAGGCCGCCGTCCAACTGATCTCCGTCGCCGCCACCCGACAGGAAGTCGTCGCCGTCGCCGCCGCTCAACGTGTCCGCGTCGGCGCCGCCCTGCAGGACATCGTTGCCGTCACCACCGGAAAGCGTGTCCCCGAGACGGCCGCCGATAAGGATGTCGTTGCCCGCGCCACCGTCCAGGGTGGAAGCGATGTTACTGTTCGCCGTGATCTTGTCGTTGCCTCCTCCGCCGGTCGCCTCCGCGATTTGGGTTTCGAAGGCGATGGCGATGTTGTTCACCTTTCCGCCGGCACTCGAGAACGTGCCGGGTGTGAGGCTGACCGTGGCATCCTGGCTGAAGCCGGAGAGGTCGAGCTTGTTTCCCGCCGCCGAGTTCCAGATCGTGACGACGGCGGACGAGTTGTTGGTGCTTTCGAAGCCGAAGACACTCAGCAGGAACGGATCGGTGAAGGTCGAATTGAAGCCGTAGGTCTGGGCGGTCGAGAACGACCCGCCCGTCGACGCGCCGTACAGCCGCTGGATGGCCAGGATATCCAGCATCTGCGGCGTCAGCGGCTCGTTGTCGTATACCTTGCCGACCGATCCCGTCGTCGTACCCCAGTAGGTGCCGCCGACGGGATAATCCGGGAAGTAGCGCGTGTCGGCCCGGCTCGGGTGGATGTACGACATGATCGACCACTGCTCGGTGTCGTACGGCCCGAACTGCTGCTGCTGGTAATCGACGGTGGCGTCGTAGGGGCCGGCATGGCCGAGGCCCAGTATGTGGCCGATTTCGTGAATGACGGTCGACCAGGGATAGCCGCCCTTGCCGTTGGAATCGTCGTCGAGCGGACCGTAGGTGTCGTGGGTGGTGTCGATCGTGATGTAGGCGCCCGTCGCGGGGGCGCTGTTGATCGTGGCGCTGCCCACCGGTACCTGCCAGTCGACGCCGAAGGAGGCGAAGGCCTGCTGGTTGGGCAGCCGCTTCAACGTGACGTTGGCCGTGTCGGCGCTCGCCGCCAACGCGAAGTCGATGTCGGCCAGGCCAGCCCACAGGCCGAAAGCCCCCGTCCACACTGCCTGCTCGGCAGGTGTCCAGTTGGCCGCCGCATCGAACCAGTAGGTGACGGTGCCGCCCGGTGTCCCGGGCGTGCTGCTGCCCCATTTGATCGCGCCGGATGTCGATGTGTAGACGGCCGGCACGACGACCGACCATTTGCCGTCGAGTCCCTGCAGGGACTCCATCGTATAGTAGCTGACGGCGGCGGCCGTGTTCGTGTCGGTGACGCCGGAGATGAACGCGACTTCGGATTCGTACTGACCAAAATTCGGCATGGCGCCTATCTGCCTGGTGCGAGAGCGATGCTCGTTTGGTATCGCGCTGTCTCAGCATCGCAAACCGGCAGTTCCCCCAAATTGGGTCAACCGATCTTTCGCCGCCCCTTCCCTGCCGGTATCTTTGTCTCACACGCTACGCAGCCGATGGATCAATCTGCTGCGCGCCGGCGTCGTGCGCCAGCATTGCAAGTGCGCGTCAGACCTTCACGCCCGCAGACCGCAGCTCGCTCAGAAAACTCATGGCCAGCTTGTGGACGAGATTCGCCTGGACCGTCATTTGGCGGAATGTGCTCTCCGGCGCCACCACTCCCCGGCGGCCGACGCGTATGCACTTGCCTTCCCGGACCAGCTTCGCAACATGCCGCCGCACGGTCTCATAAGGCAGACGCATCGAGTCGGCAATCGCGGCTATGCTGACGGGGCGCCGGTCGGAGTCCGGCAAGATGCTGCGATTGGCCGCCGGTACGGTGTTGGCGATGTGCTGAACGTTGGCGGCCCGGACCGCCGTGAACACCAGCCCGTTCATGAGGTCGCCGGCGAAGTGGACCCGCAGTACCTTCATCGCGGCAAGCAGCACACCCAGCGCCGCCACGGCGATAATGGTCTGCTCCTTGTCCAGTCGCCGTGAGGCCGGCGACGACCGCCGAGGCTTGTAGTTCGCGAGGTCGATCCGTCCGAGGCTGCCGAGCAAGCGTACGGCATTGACATAGACCTTGCGAAGCACGTCGGTCGCCCGCGAACCCCGCCGCACCGTCGCCCCGAAAGTGATTCCGTCCTTGTGGGCGAGACAGGCGCCGCTGAGAAGGAGCTTGCCGACATGCCGACGCACGGTCTCAAAGGGAATGCCGAGCCGGCGCGACAACTCCCGCACGCCCATCGGCTTGCTGTTCTCCGTGTCGCCGAGCGAGGCATGCCACAGAGTCACGATGATCAGGCAGCTCGTGACATCGTCGTCCAATTGGCAAATGAGGTCGAAGCCACGCAGGAAGAACTCCGTCGACACACGTCCGACCGGATAGGCATCCCGATGGACCGCCTGCCTGTCTTTCGATTTGGCCCGGCTCATACCGAAAGCCGTGCGCCCTTCTGCTTCACGTCGGATCACGCCGTCTCGGCGAACAGCTCGCGGCCGATCAGCATGCGGCGGATTTCGCTGGTGCCGGCGCCGATCTCGTAGAGCTTGGCGTCGCGCAGCAGGCGGCCCGTCGGATAGTCGTTGATGTACCCGTTGCCGCCCAGAAGCTGGATGGCGTCGAGCGCCACCAGCGTCGCCTTCTCGGCGGCGTAGAGGATGGCGCCGGCTGAATCCTTGCGCGTGGTCTGGCCGCGATCGCAGGCTTTCGCTACGGCGTACACATAGGCCTTGCAGGCGTTCATCGTCGTGTACATGTCGGCGAGCTTGCCCTGCACGAGCTGGAACTCGCCGATCGCCTGGCCGAACTGCTTGCGCTCATGAACATAGGGCACGACGATGTCCATGGCCGACTGCATGATGCCGAGCGGCCCCGCCGCCAGCACCGCGCGCTCGTAGTCGAGTCCGCTCATCAGCACGTTGACGCCCTTGCCGACCTGGCCCAGCACGTTCTCGGCCGGGATCTCGCAATCCTCGAACACCAGTTCGCCGGTCGACGAGCCGCGCATGCCCATCTTGTCGAGCTTCTGGGCGACCTTGAAGCCCTTGCGATCAGTCTCAACGATGAAGGCGGTGATGCCGCGCGCGCCGGCGGCCGGATCGGTCTTGGCGTAGACCACGATCACCTGCGCGTCGGGGCTGTTGGTGATCCACATCTTGGTGCCGTTCAGCACATAGCGGTCGCCCTTCTTGTCGGCGCGCAGCTTCATGGAGACGACGTCGGAGCCCGCCCCCGATTCGCTCATCGCCAGGCTGCCGACATGCTCGCCGGAGATCAGCTTGGGCAGGAAGCGCTTCTTCTGCTCGTCGTTGCCGTTGCGGCGGATCTGGTTGACGCAGAGGTTGGAATGCGCGCCGTAGCTGAGACCGACGGCGGCGGAGGCGCGGCTCACCTCCTCGACGGCGATGACGTGCTCGAGATAGCCCAGCCCCGAGCCGCCATATTCCTCCTCGACCGTGATGCCGTGCAGGCCGAGTTCGCCCATCTTGGGCCACAGCTCGCGCGGGAAGCGGTCGGTCTTGTCGAGCTCGGCGGCGATCGGCGCCACCTGGTCGGCGGAGAAGCGCTGGACCTGCTCGCGCAGCGCATCGGCGGTCTCGCCCAGACCGAAATCGAACGGCGGCATTGCGTTGGGGATCATGGTCCTGTCTTGCCTGTCAGAGGGTTGTCACTTCGGGTCGTCGATCTTGACGTTGATGCCGATCAGCTTCCACTCGCCGTCGGACGGAATGAACTTGAGGTCGAAATAGACCTGCCTCGGTTCGGTCGGAAAGTGGCCTTTCACCAGCAGCTTGCCGTCGTCGTCAACCGCGGGAGCCGGATCGTAGGCGGGTTTCAACGCGGCGATGATGTCGAAGTCGATATGCTTCTTTGTGAACTCCTGAAACCGCTGCGCCAGCCGCTCAGCCGGGAACTGTTCGCGGAATGGCTTGGAGAGCTTGGCGTGGAAGACCTCGTAGTTGCCGGTGACGTTGGCGTCGTTGAAGCTGAGCAATGTCGCCTTGACCAACGCTTCGAGCCCGCGTTCCGACGGCACCTTGTTCTGCGCCTGCGCAAGCGAGGCCGCCAGCATCAGCGCCATCACCGCCAGCACGCGGACGATCGTCATCATCGGGCCACCTCCCCGACCCCACGATAACCCGCTGGAGGTGCTTCGCGAAACTGCTCACACCGCGCCACGCAGCACCGCGGCCGATGCTCGCCGCATCTCATCGCCGAGCCAGGCGAGGAGCCGCGGCTCGCCCTTGCCGGCACGCGCCGCGGCAATTCGTTCGAGCTCGGCGGCGCGCAGTTCGCGCTTGGTGGTGGCGAAAGCCCGCGGCGGCAAATCGGCGTGGCGCTCGGCCCGGGCAATGGCTCGCGCCAACAGGGTTTCGGAGGGTACGCGCTCGTCCGCGATGGAGAGCGCCTCGGCCGCCGCAGCATCGACGCTCTCCCCGAGCAGGATCAGGCGACGCGCCGCCGATGGCGCAAGCTCGGCGCGCGCGATTGCCAGAGGAGCCACAGGATAGGTCACACCGACGCGCACTTCGGCCAGGCTGATCTCCATGGGGACATCGGCCACGACGCGCCAGTCCGCGCACAACGCCAGGATCAGCCCACCGGCAATGGCATGGCCGTTGACCGCGGCGACCAGCGGCTTGGACCAGGCGTAGAGCGTGCCGAAGCTGTCGTTCAGGGCATCGACCAGCCGGCGCTGTCCCGGTCGATCGAGGCCCGGTGTCGTCTTGAGATTGAGTCCGGCGGAGAAGGCCGGCCCATCGGCCGCGATCACGGCGGCGCGGATGGCGCGATCGCCAGCCAGGCCTTCGAACACGTCGGCCATCTCCTCCAGCAACGCCGCATCCATGGCGTTCATGGGCGGATTGGCGAGCGTGACGACGGCGATGCCGTCATTGGCCACGGAGAGTTTCAGGGTCGACATCGGCCGGATCCTAGGCGTCCGTCTCCAATAGATGAAATCGATTGTTTCTTTTCATATCATTGTCATTATCTATGATGTGAATCTCGCTTTCATCCGCTATTTCCTGGCGGTCGCCGACACCAGCAACTTCACCGAAGCGGCCGAGCGCTGCCACGTCACCCAGCCGACGTTGTCGGCCGGCATCGCCCGCCTCGAGGAGGAGATCGGCAGCCGCCTGTTCGACCGCGGCCGCCGCACCGCTTTGTCCGCGGCGGGCCAGCGCCTGCTGCCACACGCTCGCGCCATGGTCGAAGCTTGGCGGCTGGCGCGCGCCGAGCAGCGATCGAGTCGGCGCACACGCCTCGTCCGGATTGCGCTCGCTTCGACCTTGCCAGTGGCGTCGGCAATGCAGTGGCTCGCGACGGCGCAGAAGCAGGCAGCGTTCGATCTTGAAATCTCCGAAGGCACCGCCGAGGCCGCGGCTGACCGGTGGCGACGCGGCCGTTGCGATGTCGCCCTCTTCCCGGTGCGCGAGGCCATGGCCGCGGCCAACTCGACCTCCTTGTGGCGTGAACCTTATGTCTTGGCAGCCGCGCCGGACCACCTCGTCGCAACGCGCGATCGATGGTCGATCAAGGATCTCGCCGACGCGCCGTTCGTCCTGCGCGCCGCCTGCGAGGCGCACGACGAGGCGACGCGGCTGGTCGCGGCCGAAGGCGTGCGTCCGCGCGCCGTGCTGCGCTCGGCCGACGAGGAGCGCTGCGCCGCCGCGGTCTTGGCGGGTCTCGGCGTCAGCCTGATGCCACGCTCGCTGCTACGGCCGGGCATGGCATCGGCCGAGATCCGCGAGGTCGCGATGGAGCGGCGATTGATGCTGGCGTGGCGCGAGGATCTGGATGGCGAGATTCTGACTGTCTTGCGCGATACGGCGATGACTCACCCGTGGCCCGGGCGCAGTGGCGTCCGCGACATGCGGCTCGAGTTCGCGCGGTAATGCGCTGGGGGCGCGCCACTAGAGGCGGAGTAAACTCCGCCGTAAGTGGCGCGTCATGGTCTTCCGGACCGCGAGCTTCCAGCTCGCTCACGATCATGAGAGCGCTGGAAGCGCGCGGTCCGGAAGAGCATGAGAAGACACGCTACCCGAGTGACGCGCCGCCAGCCTAAAGCAGGAACAACGTCGCCAATCCCAGGAACGCCACGAAGCCGATCACGTCGGTGACGGTCGTCAAGAACACTGTCGACGACACGGCGGGATCGACGCCGAACTTCTGCAGGCTGAGTGGGATCAGCGTACCGGCAAGGGCGGCGGCGATCAGGTTGCAGATCATGGCGGCGCCGATCACGGCGCCGAGCCGCCAGTCGCCGTACCAGGCGACGACCGCGGCGCCCATCACCAGGGCGAAGATCATGCCGTTGAGGCCGCCCACCGCCGCCTCCTTGGCGACGAAACGCAGCGCGTTGGCGGCGGTGAGCTGGCCGGTGGCGAGCGCACGCACCGCCACCGTCACGGTCTGCGTGCCGGCATTGCCGCCCATCGAGGCCACGATCGGCATCAACACGGCCAAGGCCACGATCTTCTCGATCGAATGCTCGAACTGGCCGATCACCAGCGAGGCGAGCACGGCGGTGGCGAGGTTCACCGTGAGCCACACCGCGCGCAGACGGGCGGTGCGCACCGGCGGGGCATGCATGTCGTCGATGCCGACGCCGCCCATCCTCAGGATGTCCTCCTCGGCCTCCTCGTCGATCACGTCGACCACGTCGTCGACCATGATCACGCCTTCCAGCCGCCCGCGTTGATCGACGACCGGGCACGATACGAGGTTCTGGTCGCGAAACAGGTGGGCGACCTCGACCTGGTCGGCGCTGGCCGGCACCGAGGGGATGTCGGGATCGACGATGTCGATGATCGGCACCGGGCGCTTGGTGCGCAGCATGCGCCCCAACGGCACTGAACCGCGCAGCCGACCCTCCGGGTCGACAACGAAAATATCGTAGACGTCGTCGGGCAGGTCGGTCGCCTCACGGCAATGGTCGATCACCTCGCCGACCGTCCAGCGATCGGGGATCTTGACCAGCGAGCGCTGCATGAGACGCCCGGCCGATCCCTCGGGGTAGGCCAGCGCGCTCTCGATCTCGGCGCGCTCCTCGGCCGGCAGTTCGGCCAGAACCTCCTGCCGCTCCTCTTCCGGCAGCTCCTCGATGATGGCGGCAGCGTCGTCGGTCTCGAGCTCGCGGGCGGCCGCCGCAATGTCCTTGCTGTCGAGCTGGTCCAGGACGTTCTCCAGGACCTCCTCGTCGAGCTCGACCAGGGTCTCCGGATCGAGATCGCGCTTGAGGATCGCGACCAGCTTCTCGCGCTCTGGTTCGGAAAGCTGCTCGAGGATCGACGCCTGGCCGGTGGCGCTGAGATCGGCCAGCAGCGACCTTGCTTCCTCCGCCCTGCCCTCGGCGAGCGCGACCTCGACGCGCCGGACCAACTCCGGCGTCACTTCGTCGAGAACGTCGCCCTCGCTCATCCGCGGGTCTCGGCCAGGCGCTGCGCTTCGACGACGGCAAGCGCCGTCATGTTGAGGATGCCGCGGGCGGTGACCGACGAGGTCAGCACGTGCGCCGGCTGCGCGGTGCCGAGCAGCATCGGCCCGACATGCAGGCCGTCGACCGCGTTCTTCAGCAAATTGAAGGCGATATTGGCCGCGTCGAGCGAGGGACAGATCACCAGGTTGGCAGAATCCTTGAGCCGGGAACGTGGGAAGGCGTTGTTGCGGATCTCCGGATCGAGGGCGGCATCGCCGTGCATCTCGCCCTCGACCTCGAGGTTCGGCGCGCGTTGCTGCAGCATCTTCACGGCAGCCGCCATCTTGCGCGCCGAGGGATGGTCGGAACTGCCGAAGCTCGAATGCGAGATCAGCGCGACCTTGGGCTGGATGCCGAAGCGCAGCACGGCATCGGCTGCCTGCAGGGTGATGTCGACAAGGGTCTCGGCGTCGGGGTCGTCGTTGACGTAGGTGTCGGCAATGAACAGCGACCGGGTCGGCATGACCACGAGGCTGAGCGCCGCCATCCGGTGCACGCCCTCGCGCGTGCCGATGACGTCACGGACATGGGTGAAGTGGGTGCGGAAGCGGCCATAGGTGCCGGCGATCATGGCGTCGGCGTCGCCCAGCCTGACCGCGAGCGCCGCGATCAGGGTCGGGCTGGTGCGCACCAGATTGCGCGCCGTGGGCTCGGTGACGCCACGCCGCTCCATGAGCTGGTGGTAGGCGCCCCAGTAGCGGTCGTAGCGCGGGTCGCTCGAGGGATCGATCAGCTCGGCGTCGACGCCCGGGCGGAAGCGCAGTCCGAGCCGCTCTGCGCGCCGGCGTACGATCTCGGGCCGGCCGATCAGGATCGGCACGGCGACGCCCTCGTCGAGGATGATCTGGGCGGCGCGCAGGACGCGATCGTCCTCGCCGGCGCTGAAGATCACCCGCTTGGGGTTGGCCCGCGCCTGCTCGAATACCGGCCGCATGACCAGGCCGGATTTGAAGACGAACTGGTTGAGCTGCTGGCGATAGGCCTCGAAGTCGGCAATCGGCCGGGTGGCGACGCCGGAGTCCATGGCAGCCCGCGCGACGGCCGGCGCCAGCTCGACGATCAGGCGCGGATCGAACGGCTTGGGGATGATCTGGTTGGCGCCGAAGCCGCCGCCCGCCTGCTCGCCGAAGGCGCGCGCCACGACCTCGGACGGCTCCTTCTGGGCGAGCGACGCGAGCGCACGCACGCAGGCGATCTTCATCTCGTCGTTGACGGTCTTTGCCCCGACATCCAGCGCGCCACGGAAGATGTAGGGGAAGCAGAGGACGTTGTTCACCTGGTTGGGATAGTCGCTCCGGCCGGTGGCGACGATGGCGTCGTCGCGGACGGCGGCGACGTCCTCCGGCGTGATCTCCGGATTGGGGTTGGCGAGCGCCAGGATCAGCGGCTTGGGCGCCATCTTGGCCACCATCTCCTTCTTGAGGACGCCGCCCGCCGACAGGCCGAGAAAGATGTCGGCCTCGCCGATCACCTCGGCCAGCGTACGGGCCGGGGTATCGCGGGCGTAGCGCTCCTTCCAGGGGTCCATCAGCTCGTTGCGGCCCCTCCAGACCACGCCCTTGATGTCGGTGACCCACATGTTTTCCTTGGGCAAGCCGAGCTTCTCGAGCAGACCGATGCAGGACAGCGCCGCCGCCCCCGCGCCCGAGACGACCAGCTTCACCTTGGAAATGTCCTTGCCGACCAGGGCCAGACCGTTCCGGACGGCGGCGCCGACGATGATCGCAGTGCCGTGCTGGTCGTCGTGGAACACCGGGATCGAGAGCCGCTCCCGCAGCTTCTGCTCGACGTAGAAGCACTCCGGCGCCTTGATGTCCTCGAGGTTGATGCCGCCGAAGGTCGGCTCCAGCGCCGCCACGATGTCTACCAGCTTGTCCTGGTCGTTCTCGGCCAGTTCGATGTCGAAGACGTCGATGCCGGCGAATTTCTTGAACAGGACGCCCTTGCCTTCCATGACCGGCTTGGAGGCCAGTGGGCCGATGTCGCCCAGGCCCAGCACGGCCGTGCCGTTGGTCACGACAGCCACCAGGTTGGCGCGCCCCGTCAGCTCGGCGGCGGTGGCGGGATCGCGGACGATCTCGTTGCAGGCGGCGGCGACGCCGGGCGAATAGGCGAGCGACAGGTCGCGCTGGGTGGCCAGCGGCTTGGTCGGCACGACCTCGATTTTGCCGGGGCGTGGGATGCGATGGTAGCGAAGCGCGCTTTCGGTAAGTTCGTCCGCCAAGCTCGCCTCCCGGTAACCAAACTCGTCATCCCTAACAAAAAGGGCCGCCAATTGGGGGGTCCCCAATGGGCGGCATATCACCTTTTCGATCGAACCGGCGAGTTTGGTGCGGCCAAGAAGACTCGAACTTCCACGCCTCGCGGCACTAGCACCTCAAGCTAGCGCGTCTACCAATTCCGCCATGGCCGCGCCGGTCGATGCGGCGGGGGATACCAAATAGACCCCGCAGTGGCAAGGCAACTCGGAAGGCCAATGGGAGACCAGTGGAAGACCGGTGGGGTGGGCGAAGACGTCCTATTGTACTTGGCCGCCGGAGCACCGATTTTGCCACAATGAACAAGCCGGAATGGCGCATTTCCGACGGCCCGGTGCCCTATCCGGAGGCGCTCGCCGTCATGGAAGAGCGCGTCGCCGACATCCGGGCCGGCCGCGCCCGCGAGCTGGTCTGGCTGCTCGAACACCCCCCGCTCTACACATCGGGGACCAGCGCCAAGCCGCAGGACCTGCTGCAGCCCATGCGCTTTCCGGTCCATGTCGCCGGACGCGGCGGCCAGTACACCTATCACGGGCCCGGCCAGCGCGTGGTCTACGCCATGCTCGACCTGCGCACCCGCCGCCAGGATGTGCGACGGTTCGTGTCCGATCTCGAGGACTGGACCATCCGCACCCTGGCCCGCTTCGGCGTGACCGCGGAACGCCGCGCCGGACGGGTCGGCGTCTGGGTGGCGCGGCCCGACAAGCCTTCCCTGCCCGACGGCAGCCCGCGCGAGGACAAGATCGCCGCTATCGGCGTGCGCATCCGCCACTGGGTGTCGTTCCACGGCATTTCGATCAACGTCGAGCCCGACTTATCGCACTATGCGGGAATCGTGCCCTGCGGCATCGCCGATCACGGCGTGACGTCGCTGGTGGACCTGGGCCTGCCGGTGACGTTGGCCAACCTCGATACGGCGCTGGCCGAAACCTTCGACGAGGTGTTCGGCCGCACAACTGCAGAGGCCACTGCCGCTGCCTAAGAACTCCTCCTCGCGGTCCGGAAGAGCAGAACGCAATCAGACCGTCGGAAGCTGTGTAAAGCCCTGCGGCAGGATGTCGAGATCGACCGGCTCGACATCGACGTTGTCGACGCGGGCTGCGGGTGGGCCGCGACGGCAGGCATCGATCATCTCGCCGACGGCCGTGTCGTCGCCGACGATCAAGGCCTCCACTGCGCCGTCCGCGCGATTGCGCACCCAGCCGGTCAAGCCGAAGCGGCGCGCGGTCGCGATCGTCCAGTCGCGATAGCCCACGCCCTGCACGCGGCCGCTGATGGTGAGGCGGGCCTGCAGTGCCATCGGTTCAGGCGAACTCGATGATCTTCTGGTCGACGCGCAGGCTGTCTCCGGCCTTGGCATGCAGCGTCTTGACCGTGCCGTCGCGCACCGCACGCAGCACGTTCTCCATCTTCATCGCCTCGACCACGGCCAGCGCCTCGCCCGCCTTGACCTCCTGGCCCTCGCTCACCGCCACGGAGGCAAGCAGGCCCGGCATGGGCGACAGCAGGAACTTGGAAGTGTCGGGTGCCGCCTTGACCGGCATCAGGGCGTAGAGCTCGGCCTGGCGCGGCGTCAACACCAGCGCCTCGGCTTGGCCGCCCTCGTTGATCAAACGCCAGCCCGACGCCAAGGCGTCGATCTGGACGACGACAGGCTGCTTGTCGATCGCGGCATGCATCAGCGGATCGCCCGGCAACCAGTCGGTCTCAACCACGATCTGCCGCCCGTCGGCCTCAACGGTGATGCCGCCTGGATTGCCCGTGCTCACCGTGACGTTCATCGGCTGGCGATTGAGCATGACCACACGGCCATCCTGCGTCGCTCCGAGGCGCGCGCCCTTGATGCGGTCGGCGACCGCGACGACGGCCGCCAGCATGGCGGGATCCTTGGGCGGCAGGTGCGCGGCCGTGAAACCGCCCTTGAACTCCTCGGCAATGAAGTTGGTGGTGAGCCGGCCCTCGCGGAAGCGCGGATGCGCCATCAGTGCCGCCAGGAACGGCACGTTGTGCGACACGCCGCGGACATAGAACTCGTCGAGCGCGCGGCGCATGCGCTCGATGGCGTCGAGGCGCGTCATGCCGTAGGTGCAGAGCTTGGCGATCATCGGATCGTAGAACATCGAGATCTCGCCGCCCTCGTAGACGCCGGTGTCGACGCGCACGTCCGGCCCGGGCATGGGCTCGCGGTACTTCACCAGGCGACCGGTCGAAGGCAGGAAGTTGCGGAACGGATCCTCGGCATAGAGGCGCGCCTCGACCGCCCAGCCGTTCAGCTTCACGTCCTTCTGCTCGAGCGGTAGCTTCTCACCGGCGGCCACCCGGATCATCAGCTCGACCAGGTCGAGGCCGGTGATGAGCTCGGTGACGGGATGCTCGACCTGCAGACGGGTGTTCATCTCGAGGAAGTAGAACTTGCGGTTCTTGTCGACGATGAACTCGACCGTGCCGGCGCTCCTGTACTTGACCGCCTTGGCGAGCGCCGCCGCCTGCTCGCCCATCGCCTTGCGCGTCTTGGCGTCGAGGAACGGGCTCGGCGCCTCCTCGATCACCTTTTGATGGCGGCGCTGGATCGAGCACTCGCGCTCCCACAGGTAGAGGCAGTTGCCCTTGCCGTCGGCGATGAGCTGGATTTCGATGTGGCGCGGTTCCTCGACGTACTTCTCGATGAACACGCGGTCGTCGGCGAACGATGCCTTGGCCTCGTTGGTCGCCGAGCTGAAGCCCTCGCGCGCCTCGGCGTCGTTGTAGGCGATTCGCATGCCCTTGCCGCCGCCGCCCGCCGACGCCTTGATCATGACCGGATAGCCGACCTGCTTGGCGATCTTCACCGCCTCGTCGGCGTCCTTCAGCGCATGCAGCCAGCCTGGCACGGTGCTGACGCCGGCCTTCTGGGCGAGCTTCTTGCTCTCGATCTTGTCGCCCATGGCATGGATGGCATGGGCATCGGGGCCGATGAAGACGATGCCGGCCTCGGCCAGCGCCTTCTGGAACTCCTGCTTCTCCGACAGGAAGCCGTAGCCGGGATGGACCGCCTGCGCCCCGGTCTTCTTGCAGGCCTCGACGATCTTGTCGATCAGCAGGTAGGACTGCGTCGACGGTGGCGGGCCGATCAGCACCTTCTCGTCGGCCTCCCGCACGTGCAGCGCGTCGGCGTCGGCCTCGGAGTACACGGCGACGGTCTTGATGCCGAGCCGCTTGCAGGTGCGAATGACACGACAGGCGATTTCGCCGCGGTTGGCGATCAGGATCTTGTCGAACAGCGGATGGCTTTTCACGGCTGCTTTTACGGGCGCCTTCTTCGCGGCGGCCTTCTTGATCGCGACCTTCTTCTTCGCGGCCTTCTTTTTCACGGCCATTCTCACGGTTCCTTTCTAGCGCGGTCGAACAGGCCCAAGGCCCAGGCGGTATGGCCGGCAATCAGCGGCAGCCACGCCGTCAGCACCCACAGCCACCACGGATAGCGGCTGCTGAACAGGGCGTTGACGGCGATCAGCACGAGGAGCGTCAGCAGGGCGACGATGAGGTGCAGCCGCACTTTGCGCCCCCGTCGCATGCGCTCCTCCGGCTTCAGATGCACGGCCATCGAGGTCACAGAGGCCTAATCATAGTGGAACATTGCCGTGCTTGCGCCATGGGTTCTCGAGCTTCTTGTTCTCGAGGGTCGCCAGGGCCTTGCAGACGCGCCGGCGCGTGCCGTGCGGCATGATCACGTCGTCGATGAAGCCGCGATTGGCCGCCACGAACGGGTTGGCGAACTTCTGGCGATATTCCTCGGTGCGCGCGGCGATCTTGGCAGCATCGCCGATGTCGGAGCGGAAGATGATCTCGACCGCGCCCTTGGCGCCCATCACGGCGATCTCCGCGCCCGGCCAGGCATAGTTCACGTCGCCACGCAGGTGCTTGGACGCCATGACGTCATAGGCGCCGCCGTAGGCCTTGCGGGTGATCACCGTGACCTTGGGCACCGTCGCCTCGGCATAGGCGTAGAGAAGCTTGGCGCCGTGCTTGATGATGCCGCCGAACTCCTGGGTCGTGCCCGGCAGGAAGCCCGGCACGTCGACGAAGGTGACGATCGGGATGTTGAAGGCGTCGCAGAAGCGCACGAAACGGGCGGCCTTGCGCGAGCTGTCGATGTCGAGGCAGCCCGCCAGGACCAACGGCTGGTTGGCGACGAAGCCCACGGTGCGGCCGGCCATGCGGCCGAAGCCGACGACGATGTTGCCGGCCCATTCAGGCGACAGCTCGAAGAAGTCGCCCTCGTCGACGACTTTCAGGATCAGCTCCTTGATGTCGTAGGGCTTGTTGGGATTGTCCGGCACCAGCGTGTCGAGCGAATAGTCGTCGCGGTCGACCGGATCGTGCGTCGGCCGCAGCGGCGCCTTCTCGCGATTGTTCGACGGCAGGAAATCGACGAAGCGACGAAGCTGCAGCAGCGCCTCGACGTCGTTCTCGAAGGCGAGGTCGGAGACGCCGGACTTCTGCGTGTGGGTGAGCGCGCCGCCCAGCTCCTCCTGGGTCACCGTCTCGTGCGTCACGGTCTTCACCACGTCGGGACCGGTGACGAACATGTAGGAGCTGTCCTTCACCATGAAGATGAAGTCGGTCATGGCCGGCGAATAGACCGCGCCGCCGGCGCACGGGCCCATCACCATGGAGATCTGCGGAATCACGCCCGAAGCCAGCACGTTCCTCTGGAAGACGTCGGCGTAACCCGCCAGTGAATCGACGCCCTCCTGGATGCGCGCGCCGCCCGAGTCGTTCAGGCCCAGCACCGGTGCGCCTACCTTCATGGCCATGTCCATGATCTTGCAGATCTTGGCGGCGTGCATGCCCGAGAGCGCACCGCCGAACACGGTGAAATCCTGGCTGAAGACATAGACCAGCCGGCCGTTGATCGTGCCATGGCCGGTCACCACGCCGTCGCCCGGGATCTTCTGGTTCTCCATGCCGAAGTCGATCGAGCGATGCTCGACGAACATGTCGTATTCCTCGAATGAGCCGGGATCGAGCAGCGCGTCGATGCGCTCGCGCGCCGTCAGCTTGCCCTTGGCGTGCTGCGCCTCGACGCGGCGCGGACCGCCGCCCTGGCGCGCCGCCGCGCGACGACGCTCAAGCTCTTCCAACATATGCTGCATTCACGAACTCCGGCTCATTACGTCTGTTTTCGGCCAAAACAGCGGGAAGGTCTCGACCTGAGCCCGCTCGCGGACAGGGCAGACATCGTCCATTCGCCCGTCGGGCGAGGTCGGCATACCGCCGACGCGCTCGATGCGAAACAGGTCATCTTCCTTGCCGATACCGTCGATATTGAAGCAACTGAAGGC
>JAEZHS010000111.1 GCA_023436825.1 Pseudomonadota bacterium
GGGGAGGACCATGAGGCCTACCGACCGACGAACACCGGCTTCCGCTTCTCGACGAACGCCTGCACCGCTTCCTTGTGGTCCGCGGTGCGGGACGCCTGGACAAGGCGCTCGGCCTCGCGATGCAGCGCGGTCGGGTAGTCGATGTGCAGCGCGTCGTCGAGATTGTCCTTCATGTTGCGCAGCGCCACGCGCGGCCCGTTGGCCAGCGACTTGGCGAACTCGAAGGCCTCCTCGCGCAGCTTGTCGTCCGGCACGATGCGGTTCACCAGCCCGATGCGCTCGCAGCGCTCGGCATCGACGCGCTCGGCCGTGAACATCAGCTCGCGCGCCCGCGCCGAACCGACCGTGCGCGTCAGCAGCCAGGCGATGCCGTAGTCGCCCGACAGGCCGACCCGCGCATAGCCGGTGCTGACGAAGGCGGACCTGGCGGCGATGCGGATGTCGCAGGCGAGCGCGATGGCGAGACCGGCCCCGGCCGCCGCGCCGGGCAGGGCGGCAATCGTGGGCTTGCGCACCGCGACCAGCGCGCCGGTCAGCGCCGCCTGGCGCCAGCGCAGGTCGCCGAGCCGCTCCTCGAAGGTCATCTGGCCGCGCGGTCCGCGGCCGCCCATGCCCTTGACGTCGCCGCCGCTGCAGAAGGCGGTGCCGGCACCCGTGATCAGGATGGCGCCGACCTCGGGGTCATCGCCGCGCTCGCGGATCTGGGTGCGCAGCGCCGGCGTCAGCTTGTCCGACATGGCATTGCGCGCCTCGGGCCGGTTCAGCGTGATCAGCGCCACGCCGTCGCGGACCTCGCACAAAAGTTCGGTTGTGCCGGTATCGATTTCCATGGAAGCCTCCATGCCATGACATTCCCGGTCACCGAACACACCGTCAAGACCGCTCGCCACACCACGGGCTATCTCGCCTGCGGAGCGGAAAAGGGGCCATTGCTGATCTTCTGTCACGGCTGGCCCGAGCTCTCGCTGTCGTGGCGACATCAATTGCCGGCAATGGCGGCGCTTGGCTTCCGCTGCGTGGCGCCCGACATGCGCGGCTACGGCCGGTCGAGCACTTATACGCGCCACGAGGACTTTGCCCAGGAGCTGATCGTCGAGGACATGCTGGAGCTTCTGGCCTCGCTCGGCCGCGACAAGGCGGTGTGGATCGGCCACGACTGGGGCAGCTCGGTGGTGTGGAACGTGGCCTCGCACCATCCCGACAGGACCGTGGGCGTGGCGAGCCTCTGCGTGCCCTATATCGCCGCCGGCAACTCGGTCGAGAACCGGCTGGCGCTGGTCGACCGCTCGGTCTACCCGGCCGATCTCTATCCCGTCGGGCAGTGGGACTATCACTATTTCTACGAAGAGAATTTCGACAAGGCGCAGCGCGATTTCGAGGCCAATATCCGCAATGCCGTGAAGGCGATGTTCCGCAAGGGCAATCCGGCCGCCGTCGGCAAGCCCGCGGCGACGGCCTCGGTGCGCAGGAACGGCGGCTGGTTCGGCGGCGGCGCCTGTCCCGACGTGCCGCGCGATCCCGACGTCATCACCGAGCAGGATCTTTCAGCCTATACCGCGGCGCTGACGCGCCACGGCTTCTTCGGGCCGAACGCGTGGTACATGAATCACAAGGTGAACAGCCAGTATTCGAAGCAGGCACGCTCGCCCAAGCTCGCGATGCCGGTGCTCTTCCTGCACGGCGCCTATGACACGACCTGCGAGACCGTGAACTCGCGCTTTGCCGAACCAATGCGCGCCGATTGCAGCGATCTCACCGAAGTCGTGGTGAAGTCGGGCCACTGGATGGCGCAGGAGCAGCCGGTCGCCGTGAATGCGGCGTTGACCAAGTGGCTGGCGACGAAACTGCCCGATTATTGGGGGGCGGCATGACATTTGCGGTCACTGAACACACGCTCAAGACCGAGCGGCACACCACGGGCTACCTCGCCTGCGGGCCGCAGGGCGGACCGTTGCTGATCTTCTGCCACGGCTGGCCCGAGCTCTCGCTGTCCTGGCGCCATCAGTTGCCGGCGATGGCGGCATTGGGCTTTCGCTGCATCGCGCCCGACATGCGCGGCTACGGCCGCTCCAGCACCTACACGCGCCACGAGGACTTTGCGCAGGAGCTGATCGTCCAGGACATGATCGAGCTCTTGGCCTCGCTCGGCCACGACAAGGCAGTGTGGATCGGCCACGACTGGGGCAGCCCTGTCGTCTGGAACATCGCCGCGCACCACGCCGACAAGACCGTGGGCGTGGCGAGCCTCTGCGTGCCCTACCTCGCCACGGGATTCACGCTCGATACCGTGGTCGGGCTGGTCGACCGCAAGCTCTATCCCGAGGCCGAATTTCCGGCCGGCCAGTGGGACTACCAGTTCTTCTACGAAGAAAGCTTCGACAAGGCCTGCAAGGGCTTCGAGGCCAATGTCCGCAACACGGTGAAGGCGCTGTTCCGCAAGGGCGACCCCAAGTCGGCCGGCAAGCAGAGCCGCACGGCCTCGGTGCGCAAGAACGGCGGTTGGGTCGGGCCGGCGGGCTTCCCCGATTTCCCGCGCGATCCCGACGTGATCACCGAGCAGGACCTCGAGGCCTACACCGCGGCGCTGACGCGCAACGGCTTCTTCGGACCCGACTCCTGGTACATGAACCACAAGGCCAATGCCGCCTACGCCCGGCGCGCGCCGAACGGCGGCAGGCTGGCGATGCCCGTGCTGTTCCTGCATGGCGCCTACGACGTCACCTGCGAGACCATGACGTCGCGGCTCGCCGAGCCGATGCGCAGTGACTGCGCCGACCTGACCGAGGTCGTCGTTCCCTCCGGCCACTGGATGGCGCAGGAGCAGCCGGTGGCAGTGAATGCCGCGCTGGCGCGATGGCTCGCGACAAAGCTGCCCAACCATTGGATGGGCACGCAGCCTTGAAAAACGGCATTCGATGGTTCGCGCTGGTCGTCGTCTCCGCTGTTGTCGTGTCATCGGCGGCTCTGGCGCTTCAACCCGTCACCAAAGAACAGCTTCTCTGCAGCGGTCCCTACATCTTCACGGGCCGCGTCCTGTCGGCGGTCAACAAGGACTGTCGGCTGACGAAGCCGGCGGCAGAGTGTTCCCAGGCGCAGAAGAACGACGTCCAGCTCGAGGTCGTGATCACACGGATACTGGGCATCCGACCCGAGCTGGCGAGTCCCACAGTGGCCTTGCGCGTCGGCCAGACGATAAGGCCGATGACGGTCGCCCAGACGTCGCCTTACTACAAAGAAGCGTACGATGATTTCAGCGGCCCCAACTTCATGGGTCCTTACGACGCGCTTCTGTCCGATGAGCGGGTGAACTCGGCCTATGTCGGCCGCGAACTGCTCTTTTCCGGGGGCCCAGCCGTCGTTAGAACGTGGAACCTGGACGGCGTGCGCTGGGCGCAGGACACCATGGCGATCGGCACGCGGACGCCCGAGCGCAGTTGCCACACACCGCTTTAGGTCTTGTCGTCATGCAGTTCGCGTCAGTCTCGCTGGTTACCGCCGTTGGCCTGTTCGTTGCCGCCACGGTCAGTGCGCAGCAGCCCAAGCCTGCCGCTCCCGCCGCACCGCCACAGCAAACCAAACCGGCAGCTCCGGCATCGCAGAGTCCTCTGCCGACGCTGAACATGGTCGTGCCGCAGCGCGACCGCGACGCCGCCTATGCCTACTATCGCGACGAGATTGCCGCCGGGCGCTGCCCGGCGCCCTGGGTGCACAAGGGCAAGGCTTGTGGCGCGCCGCCGGCGCCGACCGCGCGCGCCTGGAAACTCGACCAGCCGCTGCCCGATGGCGTGAAGGCCGATGCGCCGCCGCCCGGCCTGATCGCCAAGCTGTCGCCCTCACCCGCCGGCCATCAGTACCTGCGCGTCGATACCGACATCCTCGTCATCGGCCTCGGCACGCGCAATGTCGCGGCCTTGGTCGTTGATCTCAGCCGGCTTCAGTAGGTGGCGTCGGGGCTCGAGGTTTCCGCCTTTCCGCCCTTTCCGGTAGTCCCTGCGTAGTAGATTCCGGTGGAGTGCACCCCTATCGGCTGGGCCTTGTTCCGAGTTCGGACAGTTACGCAAGTTTCGCAACCGGAATCGCTCTCGTCGGCAAGCCGGGCGCCGGCCCGTCCGGAGGCAAGCGACCGGACGGGCCGCGTGCGGCGTGCCGCAGCCTTTTGGGTCTCGGAT
>JAEZHS010000141.1 GCA_023436825.1 Pseudomonadota bacterium
GACGAGGCGCGCACCATCCTGCGCGCCTTCCGGCCCAAGCCGTGGCCGACCGATCGCGCCGCCGCCGTCACCGCCATCGACCAGATGCAGGTCGACCCCGGCGCCTATGTCGTGTGGCTGAGCGACGGTCTCGAGGACGAAGGCACGCCCAAGCTCACCGAGCGCCTGCGCAAGTTCGACGGCCTGCAGGTGCTGCTGCCCGACAAGGCGGCGACGCCGCTGCTCCTGTTGCCGCCGGTCGCCGAAGGCCGCGACCTCAAGGTGCAGGCGCTGCGCCCGTCGGCCGACGGCCCACGCAAGATCGCCGTCCAGGCCTCCGACGAAGGCGGCCGCATCGTCGCCCGCATCGAGCTCGACTTCGCCGCCTCCGCCACCAAGGGCGAAGGCGTGCTGCCGACGCCGCCCGAGCTGCGCAACCGCATGGCCCGTCTCGACATCGAGACCCAGGGCGGCGCGGGCTCGGCCGTGCTGCTCGACGAGCGCCATCGCCGCCGGCCCGTCTCGATCCTGGGCGAGCGGCCGACCGCGACGGGCCAGCCGCTGCTGCAGGAAGTCTACTTCCTCGAGCGGGCGCTGGATCCCTACGTGAGCCTGTCGATCGGCGATCGCGAGACGGTGCTGAACCGCAATACGTCCGTGTTGCTGATCCCCGATGGCGCCGCACCCTCGGCCACCGATCGCGAGGAGATCGCCAAGTGGATCGAGCGCGGCGGCGTCGCCGTGCGCTTCGCCGGTCCCAACCTGGCCTCGGGCAACGACCCCCTGGTGCCGACGCGGCTGCGCCTGGGCGACCGTGCGCTGGGTGGCGTCATGAGCTGGGGCTCCCCCAGCGCGCTGGCCGAGTTCCCGGCCAACAGCCCCTTCCTCGGCATCCCCATCCCGAAGGACGTGCGCATCAGCCAGCAGGTGCTGGCCGAGCCGACGCCCGACCTCGCCGACAAGACATGGGCGCGGCTGGCCGACGGCACGCCGCTGGTCACCGGGGAAAAGCGCGGCCAAGGCTACCTGGTGCTGATCCACACCACCGCCAACACCGGCTGGAGCAACATGGCGCTGTCGGGTCTGTTCGTGAACATGCTGCAACGGCTCGTCACCCTGTCGCGCGGCGTCGCCGGCGATGGCGTCAACAAGGCGCTGAAGCCGTGGCGCACCCTCGACGGCTTCGGCCGCCTTGGCGCCCCGCCTGCCGGCGCGCAGATCCTGCCCGCCGACGCCAACGAAACGTTCAAGCCCAAGCCGACCACGCCGCCCGGCCTGTACGGCGACGAGAACGCCCAGGTCGCCTTCAACCTCGGCGGCCGCGTCGACGAGCCCAAGCCGCTGGCGCTGCCTGGAGGCGTCTCGTCCGACCGCCTGAGCGAAGGCGGCGAGACCGATCTCTCCAAGTGGTTCCTGCTGACGGCGCTGTTGCTGCTGCTGGCCGACATCTTCATCTCGCTGTGGATGCGCGGACTGCTGGGTCGCGCCTTCCGCTTCGGCGGGCGCGCCGCGCCTGCCGCAATCCTGCTGTTTGCCGCCCTCGCCATGCCGGCGCCCAACGCCAAGGCCGCCGACCAGCGTCCCGGTTCGCCGCCGCTCAGCGAGGAGCAGGCGCTGAAGGGCTCGCTCGACATTCGCCTCGCCTACATCACCACCGGCGACAAGGAAGTCGACGACCTCACCAAGCAGGGCCTGGAGGGTCTGAGCGAAATCCTGCGCAGCCGCACCTCGGTCGAGCCGGCGGATCCCGTCGGCCTCGATCTCGAGAAGGACGAGCCGCGCCTCTACCCGCTAATCTACTGGGCGATCACGCCGACCCAGCCCGCGCTGTCGCCGCGCGCTCAGGCTGCGCTCGACCGCTACCTGCGCACCGGCGGGATCCTGTTCATCGACACGCGCGATCAGCAGATGAGCTTCGATCGCCCGGCCGGCGGCAACCCCGACCTGAAGCGGTTGCTCAACGGCGTCGAGATCCCGCCGCTGATCGCCATGCCGCCCGAGCACGTGCTGACCAAGTCGTTCTATCTCTTGTCCGACATGCCGGGCCGCTGGACGGGCGGCAAGCTCTGGATCGAGGCGGGCGGCGGGCGCGTCAATGACGGCGTCACCACCGTCATCATCGGCTCCAACGACTATGTCGGCGCCTGGGCGGCCGACCAGCGCGGCCGCGGCATCATGCCGGTGTCGCCGGGCGGCGAGACCCAGCGCGAGATGTCGTACCGCGTCGGCGTGAACCTGGTGATGCATGCGCTGACCGGCAATTACAAGGACGACATGGTCCACATGCAGGACATCATGCAGAGGCTCCGGCGATGAACCCGACCTCCGCCGTTTCCGTCGCCTTCGACCCGTTGCTGAGCTGGGAGATCCTGGCCGGCCTCGGCGCGATCGGCGTCGTGCTGATCGGCCTCAGCCTCGCGGCCCGCGCGCGCGGCACCTTGTGGCGGCTGGGCACGCTCGCCGTCGTGCTGCTCGCGCTCGCCAACCCCTCGCTGATCGAGGAGCAGCGCAAGCCGATCGCCGACGTGGCCCTGGTCGTGGTCGACGATTCCGATTCCATGGCGATCGGCGATCGCCGCAACCAGGTCCAGGCCGCCCGCGAGGCGCTGAAGCGCAAGCTCGGCCAGCAGGAAGGGCTGGAAGTTCGCGAAGCCGTGCTGCCTCCCTCGCACATCCAGCTCGGCAGCGAGCGGCCGGGCGGCACGCGCCTGATCGAGACCATGCGCTCGGCCCTGGTCGAGGTGCCGCCGGAGCGGCTGGCTGGCGTGGTGCTGTTGACCGACGGCCAGGTGCACGACGTGCCGGCCATCGAGTCAAACAAGAGCCTGCCGCCCGAGCTCGGCGGCGCGCCGGTCCATGCCCTGATCGCCGGCAAGAAGAACGAGCGCGACCGGCTGATCGTGCTCGAGCAGGCGCCGCGCTTCGGCGTGGTCGGCCGCGAGGTCACCGCCAAGTTCAAGGTCGAGGATCCCGCCGGCGGCACCGCGCCGGTGACCCTGTCGGTGAACGGCGACATCGTGCGGCGGGTCGACGTGCCCGTCGGCAAGTCGGTCGAATTGCCGATCACGGTCGGCAATCCCGGGGCCAACGTCGTCGAGCTCGAGGTCGCGCCCGGCCAGAACGAGCTCACCCTCGACAACAATCGCGGCCTGTTCACCATCAACGGCGTGCGCGACCGGCTGCGCGTGTTGCTGGTCTCGGGCGAGCCCTACCAGGGCGAACGGGCGTGGCGGAACCTGCTCAAGAGCGACCCGGCGGTCGACCTCGTCCACTTCACCATCCTGCGCACGCCGCAGAAGGACGACTTCACGCCGGTGCGCGAACTCAGCTTGATCGTCTTCCCGATGCGCGAGCTGTTCGAACAGAAGCTGAAGGAATTCGACCTTATAATCTTCGACCGCTACGAATCGGGCAGCCTCATCACCCGCGAGTATTTCCGCAATATCGCCGAGTACGTGAAGGGCGGCGGCGCGCTGCTGGTCTCGGTCGGGCCGGTGTTCGCGACGCAGCGCTCGCTCTACCGCACGCCGCTCGGCGCCGTGCTGCCGGCTGCCCCGCTCGGCGACGTGCTGGAGACGCCGTTCAAGCCCAAGGTCACCGAGATCGGCCAGCGCCATCCCGTCACCGCCAACCTGCCGCAGGCCGGCGATCCCGGTAAGGATCCCGACTGGGGCCGCTGGTTCCGGCTGGTCACCTCGCGCACCGAGCGCGGCAATGCGGTGCTGTCGGGCGCCGAGGAGCGGCCGCTGGTCATCCTCGACCGCGTCGGCGAGGGCCGCGTCGCCCAGCTGATGTCCGATCACCTGTGGCTGTGGAACCGCGGCATCGACGGCGGCGGGCCGCAGCCCGAGCTGGTGCGCCGTGTCGCCCACTGGCTGATGAAGGAGCCCGACCTCGAGGAGGAGGCGCTGCGCGCCACCTCCGTTGGCGGCCGCATCGAAGTCACGCGTCGCACGCTCGCCGCCACCTTCCCGCAGGTCACCATGACCGCACCCGACGGCAGCACCAAGGTGATCGAGCTGCGCCAGACTAGCCCGGGCCTCGGCCTCGGCGTGGTCGACGTCGACAAGCCCGGCCTCTACCGCTTCGACGACGGCACGCTGCGCACGGTCGCCGCGGTCGGCAATCCCGACCCGCTGGAATTCTCCGACGTGCGCGCCACCGACGCCAAGCTGAAGCCGCTGACCGAGGCCTCGGGCGGCTCGACCATGTGGCTGGCCGACACCAGCGACCCCGACATCCGCTCGGTCCGCCCCGGCCGCGCCGCCGGCGGCTCCGACTGGATCGGGCTGCGCCGCAACGAGGGCTACACGGTGGCCGGCATCAACCAGCTCCCGCTGCTGCCCGGCATCCTGGTGGCGATGGCCTTCCTGCTGGCGATCGGCAGCGCCTGGTGGCGCGAGGGGCGGTAGGCCCTTCTTTTCTCCGTTCAAATTCGTAGTCTGCCTTCCTCCCC
>JAEZHS010000144.1 GCA_023436825.1 Pseudomonadota bacterium
CCTCTGGCTCGCTCATGATCATGAGCGAGCCAGAGGCTCGCGGTCCGAATGACGAAGACCATGAGCGGCCCAGAGGCCCAAGCTCCCATTAGGACGGCCGCGTCTCCGCGAGGCGCAGCGAATCGAGGAAGCGCTGGGCCGCCGCCTTGGACTCGTCGTTGTTCTTGGCGGTGACCAGCAGGCGGAAGAGCCGGTCCTTGACGATGTAGGTGCGCATCATGACGAGGGCGCCCTGGGCGTCCTCGATGTCGAGGGCATAGCCGTCCCAGCCCTGCAGGGTGACGGGCTCGTCGCGCACATACTTGAACTTGGCCCGCGGGAACGCCTTCTCGGCCTCGCCGCGGCCGAGGTCGCGCGCCATCTGCTTGGAATCGCGCTCGGAGAACCAGCCGGGCTGATAGTCGACATAGTCGAAATCGAACATTTCGCCGTCGCGCTTGGACGCCCAGGCGATGCGTTCCGAGACGTGGCCCTTCTCCTTCTCGGCAGCCTTGGTCTCGGTCGCCGGCGCCGGCATCTCCAGCCGGAAGCGCAGGTCGCGACCGACGATGGTCTGCCACTCCGCAGTTTGGGCGTGCGCCGCAAGCGGCATCGCCGCCAGCGCAAGGACGAATGAACGACGTTTCATACCGATGGCACCAACTCCTTGCGTCCCGACCAATCCCAGGCAAGCCCCGTGCGCGAGATGCCGAGTAGCAGCCCATGCAGCTCCTTGGGATGCACCCAACCGCCGTCCGGATCCGTCACGGGATCGGAGCCGCGCGGCGTATAACGCGCCTTCGCTTCGAGCAGGCGGCTACGCACCGCCGGCCAGTCGTGGACCTCGACGTAGCACATGTAGAGCGAATCGCCGTGCTTCTTGACGAAGCGGCCCATCGCATGGCCGTCGCCGATGGTCTGGCTGAGCTCGATGCGGTCGAGCCGGTTGGGCGGATCGAACAGGGTGAGCGTGCCTCTGTAGCCGAAGCGCTCGCTGCCGATCTCGCTGAAGCGCGCGGGATCGAGCCCGAACAGGCCGGCGTAGACGGCAGCGACGCGGCGCCAGTCGCTCGCCAGCGTGTTGGTCGTCTCGTAGAGGAAGGACACCGGCCCGACCCGCGGTCGATAGGTGCTTCCCGAGATCACGATCGGCAGTCCGAAGGTCGTTTCGGGCGCGAGGTAGAGCTGCTCGGCGTCACGATCGTAGGCAACGCCCAGCCCCTCCCAGCGCCTGACCATGCTGTCGAGGTCGGCGGTGCAGTAGCCTGCCGTCATCAGTCCTTCGCCACGCCTGGCGAGGAAATCCTGGGTCAGTCCCGCGCCATCGGCCTCGCAGAGCTCGAACTCGCTTTCACCTACCGCCAGGATGGTGCGCCGGGCGTTGAGATGGCGGCTGTGGGCGCGGCGCGCCACGACGCTGCCCAGGAGGTGGCCGAAGCGCTGAGCCGCCTTGGCGGCGTCGTGCACGGCGATCTGGACACGGTCGCAACGGTCGAGCATGGGCTCGACGATACCTCAGTAGGCGTGGTCGCGGAACAGCGGGACGAAGGAGCCCTTCCACTCGCCTTGCCACTTCGCCAACAGCTCGTCAGCCGGAGCGAGGCCGCTCGCCACCGCGCGATCGAGCGGCGCCAGATAAGTCGTCTCGTCGTTGCCGTGGGCGTCCAACCGCTTGCGGGCGCGCAGACCCGCATGAGCGATCTCGACGGCCTCGCGTCCCCATTCGGTCAGCGGGCGACCACGGAAAACAGTCGCCAGCCCGGTCTTCGGCGTCTCGGCGCGCAAAAAATCGTGCTCGGCAATGGTCCAGTCCTTCACCAGATCCCACGCCGCATCGAGCGCTGTCTGGTCGTAGAGCAGACCGACCCAGAAGGCCGGCAGCGCGTTCAGCGACGGCAACGGTCCCGAATCGGCGCCGCGCATCTCCAGGTAGCGCTTCAGGCGCACCTCGGGGAACGCCGTCGTCACGTGGTCGGCCCAGTCGTTGATGGTCGGCAGCTCGCCCGGCCGCGCCGGCAGCTTGCCCTTCATGAAATCGCCGAAGCTCTGGCCCGAGGCATCGATGTACTTGCCGTCGCGATAGACGAAGTACATCGGCACGTCGAGGATGTAGTCGGCATAGCGCTCGAAGCCGAAGCCGTCCTCGAACACGAAGGGCAGCATGCCGCAACGGTCGGGATCGGTGTCGGTCCAGATGTGGCTGCGATAGCTCTTGAAGCCCGAGTTCTTCCCTTCCTTGAAGGGAGAGATGGCGAACAGCGCAGTGGCCAGCGGCTGCAGCGCCAGCGAAACGCGGAACTTCTTCACCATGTCGGCTTCGGACTCGAAGTCGAGGTTGGTCTGCACGGTGCAGGTGCGCAGCATCATGTCGAGACCGAGCTTGCCCTTCTTGGGCATGTACTCGCGCATGATCTTGTAGCGCCCCTTGGGCATCCAGTGCATGTCCTCGCGCGTCCACTCCGGCGCGAAGCCCAGCCCGATGAAGGCTGCGTCGATCTCGCCCGCGACCTCGTTGACCTCGTCGATGTGCTGCTGGTTCTCGGCCGCCGTCTCGTGCAGCGTCTCGAGGGGTGCGCCCGACAGCTCGAACTGACCGCCCGGCTCCAGGGTGACGCTGGCACTGTCGCGCTTCAGCGCGATCGTGTTGTTGCCTTCGGTGACCGGCTCCCAGCCGAAGCGCGTCATGCCTTCCAGCATGGCGCGGATGCCGCCCGGTCCGTCATAGGCGAGCGGCTTCAGGGTCGATTTGTGGAAGCCAAATTTCTCGTGCTCGGTGCCCATGCGCCAGGCGGCGCGGGGCTTGTTGCCGGCAGCGAAGTATTCGATCAGCTGCCGCCGATTCTCGATCGGCGCGCCGCCGCCCGACGGTGGTGCGGACATTCGATCATCTACTCCCTGGCTCACTCGCGGCTTGGTCAGGGCTGCGGGCGGCGCGGCCACATGAGCTAATCTCACGCGAGCACGCGGCTGGTTCATGATGTTCAACTCCCCCTGTCTCACACCGACGGGGGCGAGCGCAAGCGGTCAGACGCCGGGCCGGGAGGTGGCCCGAGATGTCTGATAATCGGCATGCAGACGGGGCGTCGGCCGCTGCCAGTCACCGACCAGTGCCTGCCAGCAGGCGAGCGCCGCAAGGGCCGCCGTATCGGCGCGCAGGATGCGCGGGCCGAGGCCCACTGCCATCACATCTTTTATGCGACGCAGGCGCGAAAGCTCGTCGGCGTCGAACCCGCCCTCGGGCCCGATGACGATCGCCCAAGGGGCGGCGCGCGCCGCCTCGTCGAGGCCGGCCAGCGCCCGGGCAACGGGCGGACCACCGCCGGTCTCGTCGCACACCAGCAAGCGTCGTTCGGCCGGCCCCTCATCGCGCAGCCGGCCGCGCTCCCGGGGCGC
>JAEZHS010000283.1 GCA_023436825.1 Pseudomonadota bacterium
CGCCGTCGCCGCGCGGTATGCCGGGACAGGACAGCAGGGCTGCGTACCAGGCGTCGATGGCGGCATCGTCGGGCGTCACGGGCGCAAGATGCGGCCCCGTCGTCGATATGCGCGCCGTCAGCAGGAAGCTGGCGCCGGGCGCGCTGAGTGAAAAGACGGCGCTGCCGGCCGGCAGATCGGCCAGGAAGCGCCACGGGCTGGTGTTGCCCGCCTCGTCGCTGAGAGTGGCGTAGAGCCGCGCCGGCTCCTCCAGCACGGCGGGGGCGGCCAGGTCGGCGAGGTCGGTTGGACCGTGAGCGCTGCTCGGGTGGGCGTACCTGCTCATGCCGGCGCCTCGGCGCTGATCAGCCGTGCATAGGCGCCGGCCTTGGCCATCAGCATGGCGTGGTTGCCGCGTTCCACGACCTTGCCGCGCTCCAGCACGATGATCTCGTCGCAGTCACGCACGGTGCTGAGGCGATGGGCGACCAGCACGCAGGTCATGCCGCGCCGCCGGACGGCATCGAGGATGACGCTCTCGCTCACCGGATCGAGGGCGCAGGTCGCCTCGTCGAGCACCAGCACGGCCGGCTCCTGGACGAGCGCGCGGGCGATCTCCAGACGCTGGCGCTGGCCGCCGTTGAGGTTGCGTCCCCCTTCGTCGATGGCGTTGCCCTGGTGGCCGGCCATGGCTTCGACTGTCGCCATGAGGCCGGCATCGTCGACGGCCGCCATCAGGCGCTGATGCGGGATCGTGTCGTCCCACAGGGTGACATTGTCGCGGATCGAGCCGCGGAAGAGGTGGATGTCCTGGTCGACGGCGGCCACGAGATGCGCCAGTCGCTCGCGTCCCCATTCGCCGAGGGTACGGCCGTCAATGCGGACTTCGCCGCTTTCCGGCTGGTAGAGGCCGGTGATGAGGCGGCCCATGGTGGACTTGCCGCTGCCTGACGTACCGACCAGCGCCACCCACTGGCCGGGCGCGACATCGAGCGAGAAACCCTCGATCAGCGGCGGTCCCAGCGGATCGTAGCGGAAGCTGACATTGTCCAGCGTCAGATGGCCGGCGGCCTGCTCGTTGGGCACGGTCGCCGGCTCCTGGGCGAAGCGCCAGTCGTGCCGATGGTTCAGCACGTCGTCGAGACGGGCGAGATCGGCCGATGCCTGCTGGGCCATGCCGGCGGCGCCGACCAGCTGCTGGATCGGGCCCGAAAAGTTCAGCAGCAGGACCTGGAAGGCGACCAGCGTGCCCACGGTCAGGTTGCCGTCGACGACCTGCAGGGCGCCGATGCCCAGCACCGCGGCCGAGGTCAGGCTGAGCACCAGCGGCGGCACCAGGTTGGTCGCCTGCTGGATGACCGCGAGCTGCTGCTCGGTGTTCGTCGCGCGCGTGTGGTAGCCCGTCCAGCGGGCGAAGAAGTCGTTCTCGGTGCCGGTGGCCTTGAGCGTCTCGATCGACTGCAGGCCGACCACCGACGCTGCGAACAGCCGGCCACGATCGGTCTCGAGGCGCAACGCGGCATCCGCCATGGCGCGGTGGGCGAAGTGGAGCGCCACGATGTTGATGGTCGCGCCGCCGATGGCGATCGCCGCCAGGAGCGCGTCGTAGAACAGCATGACGACGGCAAGGAACAGCGCCGTGATGCAGCTTGCGGCGATGGTGCCGAAATCGCGCGCCACCACGGTCGCGATGCGGTCGTTGGCCTCGACGCGGCTCACCAGGTCGCCCGTGTAGCGCTGGTTGAAGAATTCGATGGGCAGCCGCAGGACGTGCCAGGCGAACAGCGCCGACTGCTCGAGCGCCAGCCGGAGCTCGATGCGCAGCAATGCCATCTCCTGGATCGACAGCAGCAGGAACTGCATGACGAAGGTGGCGCCGAGCCCGATCAGCAGGGGGCCGAGCCAGTCGTCGAACCGCTGCACCAGGATCTTGTCGACGAAGATCTGCGTCATGCCCGGCAGGACCAGCCCCGGGATCACCAGCATCAGGCCGACCCAGACGACGAAGGCGAGCGACGGACCGAGTCCGGTGAAGCGGCTGCGGAGCTGCGAGAGCAGCAGCGAGGCGCGGCCGCCGGGCACGAAGCGCGGGCCGGGATCGAACTCGAGGACGACGCCGGTGAACTTCTCGCTGAACTCCTGGCGCGTCACCGTGCGTCGGCCGACCGCCGGATCGTTGAGATGGACCTTGCCGGCCGACACGCCCTCGACCACCAGGAAATGATTGAATCCCCAGAACACGACGACGGGGAACGCGCCGGCCAGCAGGGTCTCGACCTCGCGCCGGAAGCCCTTGGCCTGCAGGCCGTAGGTCTGCGCCGCCTGCAGGACGTTGGCCGCCCGGCTGCCGTCGCGGCTGACGCCGCAGGCGACCCGTAGCTCCTTGAGCGGCACGTTGCGGCCGAAATAGCCGAGCACGATGGCGAGCGAGGCGGCGCCGCACTCGGTGGCCTCCATCTGGAGGACCGTGGGAGTGCGAACGCGCCGATTGGAGCGGCGGCGCGGCCGGACGGTCATCCGTCGAGGCCGAGCAGCTTGCGCAGCGACGGCATGATCAGGGCGAGCGGCCGCGTCTCCTCGACGATGACGTCGATGGCGACCCGCGTGCCGCGCGTCACGCGAAAGGGCGGGCCGTCGCCCGTCCACCAGGCGAAGCCGCTGTCCGTGTTGGGATCGCCGTACAGGTCGATGCGCGCGAGCAGCGGCGACGAGCTGCCCATCAGGCTCTTGGTCAGCTCGAGGTTGCGCAGGACGGCCTGCAGCTCGTCGGTCGACACGCCGCTGTCGGTGATCGACGCGACGCGGCCGCGCATCGATCCGTATTGCTCTTTCTTGACGGTCACCGGCCTCACATGGACGTCCATGCCCGGCAGCACGCGCTTGGCCATGTCGTGGCCGATCACGGCGACGACCTCGTACTTGCGCTCGCCGGTCTGGCCGATGGTGGCGATGACGGTGCCCGGCGCGACCACGTCGCCGCGGCCGACGCGGACGTCCTCGACGACGCCGCCGATCGGCGCCTTGACGGCCGAGCCGACGGCGAGCTCGGTGCGCAGGCGCGCGATGTCGGCCTGGATCGTCTCGATTTCGGCCTCCTTCTCGCGCTCGCGCCGCGCCAGCTCGTCGCGTTTCTGCGCCAGGTTCGCCTCGACCTCGACCTTCCTCGCCTCGGCATTGGCGACGTCGAGCAGCGTCTGGTCGAGCTGCTGGCGGTTGTTGAGGGCCTGGGTGCGGTTGACCAATCCCTTGGTCAGCATCGCATCGTCGTCGGCCACGACTTGCGTCAATCGGACCGAGCGCACCTTACCGGCGGCGATCTGCTGGTCGATCGCGGCCTGCTGGCGGCGGGCGGTGTCCTCGGTCTTCTCGATGTCGGCGGCGTGTGCGGCTCGCAGGCGGGCGAGGTGGTCCTGCAGGATGGCGGCGCGCGCCATCACGCCGCTGAGCTGGGCGCTGAGCGACGCCTGCTCGACCCGCGCGATGATCGCTCCGGCGGCGACCTGGACGCCGCGCTTGACGAGGATCTCCAGGATCGGGCCGGACGTCACCGGCTGGACGGCGTAAGCGCCCTCGCCGTCGTCGACCATGATGCCCTGGCCGGAGACGCGAGTCGGTATCGATCCGAAGACCGCCCAGGCCAGGACGGCAATCAGGACGATGGCGACCGCCGCCGCCATCGCACGCATGGCGGCGGGGATCAGGCGGGCACGCTGATCGATCTGCTCGGGTGAGCGGAGTTGCTTCAGGGCGGCGCCCCGGAACAGCGGGCTGGGCTGAGCAGCGACTGGCTTGCCGGCTTCCATCTCTCCCCCGACACAAGAGTATCGGAGGCCGCCATCGGCTCAAATCAATGTTTTGTATCAGCCGCGCATATCAGTCGAACGCGTAGTTCCAGCCGATCCATTTGGCGAGGCCGCGGCCCATCACCTTCTCGAGGTCCTCGCCCTTCAGCCATGGCAGCTCTTCGGTGAACATGGTCACGCATTGGCGGTAGCTGCACGGCATGCGGGTAATGTCAGTGCCCCAGAAAAAACGATCAGGCCCGTAGGCATCGAAGATGCGGTGCAGGCCATCATGCAAATTCCTGAACGGGTAGGGATGCGTCGAGTAGCCGGGCGCACCGGTTGCCTTGACGGCAACGTTCGGCAGCTTCGCCAGCGAACAGAGCTCGTCGAGATTGCCGAAGGCCGCTTCGTCCTTCTCCAGGCGCAGCAGGCCGCAATGGTCGATGATCAATTTCAGCCGCGGATGCGCCTCGGCGATCTTCCGGAACGGCTTCAGGAAGAGTCCGGCCATGGTGGCGACGGGGATGCCTTCTTTCTCGGCAGCGGGCCACACCCAGTCGAGCTTGCCCTCGTGCAGCGCCTTCTGCTGATCGGGATAGAGCAAAGCCCAGCGCAGGCCCATCATGCCGGGCTGGTTGCGCCAGCCGACGATGCGCTTGCGGCTCTCCGGATCGTCGAGCTCGAACTGGCCCATGACGGCGAAGCGGTCGGGGTATTTCTTCGCCGCCGCCAGGGCGAGCTGGTTGGAGGTCGGGTCCCAGCTGTAGGGCGGGTGGATCAGCGCGGCGTCCACGCCGGCCTCGTCCATCTCCTTCAGCGCCTCCTCGGCGGTGAACTTCTCGACCTTGCGATGGAGTCCGCTGGGCGGCGTCACGGTCTGTGACCAGATGTGGATCTGGGCGTCGATGATCTTCATGGCATTCCTCCGTCCGGTGATACTATCAGGCATCCGGGTCGCCGATGGAGCCGCCGATGGTCGAGACCAACGACAAAGTGTTCGCCGGATCGATCCCCGAAATGTACGACCAGTTCCTGGTCCCGCTGATCTTCGAGCCGTACGCCGCCGATCTCGCCGAACGCGCCGCTGCCCTCGGGCCGGGCGACGTGCTGGAGACGGCGGCCGGAACCGGCGTGCTC
>JAEZHS010000219.1 GCA_023436825.1 Pseudomonadota bacterium
CTGTTGTCGATGACCAGCGAGGCGATGTTGTTGACATAGAGGTTGTGCGAATAGCCATCGCCGGCGCCGTTGTTGGCGAATTCCGAACCGACGATGCGGATCGTGCCGTTGGGAGCGCTGTTCGCCAGGATGCCGTCCTGGTTGTCGTGGAAATAGCTGTTGATCACGACCAGGTTGCCGCCTTCGTAGCGGATTCCCGCGCCATTCTTGTCGGGCACGGCGGCGCCGGAGAAGCTGAGGTTCTCGATCGTCACGTTGCCCTGTGTGACGAAGATGCCCTTGCCATTGGGCGGCGCCTGGGTGGCGACGAAGTTTGCCATGCCGCCGACACCGACGATGCTGATGTCCTTCGAGATTGTCGCGAAGTCATTCACATAAGTGCCGGCCTGCACGGCGATGGTATCGCCGCTACGCGAAGCGGCGACCGCAGCAGAAAGCGTCGCATAGGCCTGCCCGGCCCCCACATTGAGAGTTGCCATGAAAGGTAAAGACCCCGTTTTTGGATTCGGCCGTGCCATGCGGCGCTGGCTGCCAATCCTGCAGGGCAGACCTTTGCGTCGCCGGTTCTACTGCCGCGATGGCATCGGCGTTGCCGCCTTGAACCATTGCGTCATGTAGATAGCCCTCGATGTTGCGACATTCAGGGCAGTCACTCCCGCGCCGCTGATTCAGCCCTACCAATCACCGCCTGCCGTGAGAAGTTGATGATGCGTGACTAAGCTGTGGCTCACTTCTCGCAGGCGAAGTGTCAATCCAAGGATCAATGCATTGCAGGCGCAGATGGAAATCTGAAGACGCACTGCGCAAGTTCTCGCAGAACGGATTGATGTCCGCTCTTCGTTGTCGTTGCCAGCGATTGCTCTCTCGATCGTGACGCCACGCCGTCGAGGACAACGAAGGTGGCGGCAAGTTCTAACTACGACAACGGCCCGAAGCGCGGACCGTGGCGCGCCGGCTCAAACGGCCATTCGCGCTGAACGAAGTCGGCATAGCGACGCGCCATCGCGATCGGCAGAAGCGGCGGATCACGGCGCGTGATGGTGAGCAGCCCGGCATCGACTCGCGGCACCGGTCGGAACAGCGTTGCCGGAATGCGCCGCGCAAGCTGCATCTCCCACCACGGCGCCCAAGCCGTCGAGACCAGCGTCACCGGCAGCGTGATGGCGCGTTTGACCGCCACCTCCCACTGCACGATGACGTCGGCGCGACGCATGGCGATCGCCGGATCGTCCAACAGGCGGTGCAGGATGTCGGTCGTCCTGGCGAACGGCAGCGATCCGAAGACGCGGAACGGCTCGCGAGGCAGGGCGACGGTGAGGAAATCGCGCTCGATCACTCGAACGCCTCGATCGCGCAGCCGCTTCGCCCAGACGGGATCCGGCTCAACCGCAAGCACCCGAAGCGCCCGACGGGCGAGGGCGCGCGTCAGCACCCCCGAGCCGGCGCCTATCTCGACGACAAGCTCGCCCGGAGCGAACGCCGCTTGCTCGACAATCTGATCGGCTGTCGCGGGATCAAGGAAGTTCTGGCCGAGCTGGCGCCGCCGCCAGTCGCGGTCCGTCAGCCGCCGGGCGGACACGGAAGAACACCATCGTCATCATGGGCAGCATGGTAGCACCATTTGCTGGCCGCGATTCATATGGGCAACCACCCACGCGAGGATCGAATCCTGGCTCATTCCAGCAATGCCGCGCACGGCATGGAAGTTCCGCCGAACGCCAGGCTGCTGTTCTGCAGCGGACAGGCGGGCGCGCGCCCGGCTCTCCTCTTCGCGCTCGCCGTGCCGCGGCCCGGCCTCGACCGGCCGCGTGCCATCGACCGAGCGGTTGAAGGCGCCGCCCTCGCGGAGGTGGCGGCGGTCGCCGACTGGCGATGTGGCTCCGGCGATTGCCGCCGGAGCCTTTACAGGTCCCATCGCGAGACTGCCGGACAGCAAGGCATTCCGTCTGCAGATCGCAAATCACCTGCCGCCGCGCAGGACCGCATCAGGTGAGGCTCGATCGGTTGCACCCCATCGGCCTCTGGGCACGGTTTTCCGGTCAACCGGAAACGCTGGGCCACGAGATGATCCAAAAGACCTGGACGCCCGACATTGCGTTGCGGCTCGGCACTCGACGCCGCGGAAGACTGGCTGGCGACTGTTGGGCTGCACGTAAATCTTGGTCGCGAGCCCATCGACGACCTTTGGCTGCAGGCCGCTCGCGTCGCTGGCTACGACTTCCTGCCGTTGACGACCGACGCGGACATCGTCGAGGAAGCGGCGGCCATGAAGAACTGCCTGCGCACCTATGGTGACGACCTGGCCCACAACTGCTCACGACTCTGGAGCATGCGCAGGGATGGACGCCGGGTCGCTACACTGCTGGTGGCGACCGGTCGTGGCGAGCCTCTGCTGGATGTCGTGGAACTGAGAGCCGCCGAGAACAAGGAAGTATCGCCCGAAGTGTCGTGGGCGGCGCGGCAATGGGTGCACAGGCATGACCTGATGTGGATCGATACCAAGCCCCGCAAATGGAGAACTGTGCCGCTCGATCGCGCAACTTGGATCGCGTTCTGGCGGCCTTACTGGCTGGCCAAGCGTCGCATTCCCGATTGGCTGCCGTTGTCACCGTCGAGGAAGGCGTTCGATGCGTTGTGATCAGAACGTCATCTCTCCCGCAAAATGACACCGACTGAAATGGCCGGGGACGATCTCGCGCAGGGCCGGTGCCTCGACCTTGCAGCGCGCCTGGGCGTGGCGACAGCGCGGATGGAAGTAGCAGCCGGACGGCGGGTTGGCGGGGCTCGGCACCTCGCCGCCCAGAACGCCGTCGCCCGAGCGGACGCGCGGATCGGCGGCCGGCACGGCGCGCATCAGCGCGGCCGTGTAGGGATGAAGCGGCTGGCGGAAGATGGCGTCGGTCGGGGCGAGCTCGACGAGCTGGCCGACATACATCACCGCGATGCGGTCGGAGATGTGGCGCACCACCGACAGGTCGTGGGCGACGAAGAGGAAGGTGAGCTTCAGCCGCGCCTGCAACTCGAGCAGCAGGTTCAGCACCTGGGCCTGGATCGAAACGTCGAGCGCCGAAACCGGCTCGTCGGCCACGACCAGCCGTGGATTGGTGGCGAGCGCGCGGGCAATGCCGATGCGCTGGCGTTGGCCGCCCGAGAAGGCGTGCGGGAAGCGGTGCATGAATTCCGGGCGCAGGCCGACCAGGCGCAGAAGCTCGGCGACGCGGTCGGCGCGCTCGCGTCGGTTCTTCATGCCGTTGACCAGCAGGGGTTCGCCGACATTGTCCAGAAGCGTCATGCGCGGATTGAGCGAGCCGAATGGATCCTGGAAGATCATCTGGATCTCGGCGCGCAACGGCAGCAGCTCGGCCTGCGACAGGCGCGAAAGATCGACGACCTTGCCCGAGCGCGTGCGATAGAAGATCTGGCCACCGGTCGGGTCGATGGCGCGCAGGATGCAGCGCGATGCTGTGGTCTTGCCGCAGCCGCTTTCGCCCACCAGGCCCAGCGTCTCGCCCTCCTTGACGGTGAAGTCGACCCCGTCGACGGCACGCACATGGGCCACGGTGCGTTGCAGGAAGCCGCGCGTGATGGGGAAGAACTTCTGAAGTCCGCGGACGTCGAGGAGCGGCGCGTTGGTCGTCGTGTTGCTCACGATTGTTCCGCCTCCTCATGATGCAGGAAGCAGCTCGCGAGCTGACGGTTGCCAACCGGCATCAGGCGCGGCACGGCGGCCGAGCAGCGCTCCATGACGTCGGGGCAACGCGGATGGAACGGGCAGCCGGGCGGCCGGTTGAAGGGATGGGGCAGGGCCCCGCTGATCACCGGCAGCGCCACGCGCGTCTGGCCATAGAGGCTCGGGATCGAGCGCAGCAGGGCCCTGGTGTAGGGGTGCTTTGGCGCATGGAAGATGTCGTCGACCGGCCCTTCCTCCATGACGCGGCCGAGATACATGACCACGACATAGCTCGCCATCTGGGCGATCACACCGAGATCGTGGGTGATGAAGATGATGGCGGTGTTGTAGCGCGCCTGCAGGTCGCGCAGGAGCGCCAGCACCTGGGCCTGCGTCGTGACGTCGATCGCCGTCGTCGGCTCGTCGGCGATCAACAGGCGCGGCTTGCACGACAGTGCCATCGCGATCATGGCGCGCTGGCGCAGGCCGCCCGAAAGCTGCCAGGAGTAGGCGTCGACGCGCTGCTCGGGCATGGAGATGCCGACGTCGCGGAACAGGCCGACCGTGATGTCACGCGCCTCGCTGCGGCTCATCTTGCGGCCGGCCTGCCAGCGATGGCCGTGCAGCAGGATCGCCTCGATGATCTGGTCGCCGACCGTGTGCACGGGGCTGAAGGCGGCCATCGGCTCCTGCGGGATCAGCGCGATCTCAGCCCCGCGGATGTCACGCATCGCCGCCCCGCGCGGCGCGAGCTGCGCGAGATCGACGACGCCGTCGTCGCGTCGGAAGCGGATCTCGCCCTTGGTGATGCGGCCCGGCCGCTCGACGAGCTGCAGGATCGCCTTCATGGTGACGCTCTTGCCGCAGCCCGATTCGCCCACGACGCCCAGCACCTGTCCGGGCATGACGTCGAAGCTGGTGCCGTCGACGGCGCGCACCAGGCCCTCGTCGAGGGCAAAGGAGACCCTTAGATCGCGGACGGAGAGCAGCGGCTGGGCGTCGGCGCTCACGTCGTCCTCAATGGCTGTACGGGTCGGCGGCATCGCGCAGGCCGTCGCCGACGAGGTTGAAGGCCAGCACCGCCACGATCACGACCAGGCCCGGGATCAGCAGCCAGGGCGCCAGCGCCAGCGTCTGGATGTTCTGCGCCTCCTGCAGCAGCACGCCCCAGCTGATCGCGGGCGGCCGGATGCCCAAGCCGAGGAAGGACAGCGAGGTCTCGTTGATAATCATCACCGGAATGGCAAGCGAGCTTGTCGCAATGATGTGGCTCAGGAACGTCGGCACCATGTGGCGCAGGATGATGCGCATGCGCGAGCAGCCGGCGAGGCGGGCGGCCAGCACGAAGTCCTCCTCGCGCAGGGCGAGGAAGCGGCCGCGCACCTCGCGCCCCAACGTGGTCCAGCCGACCAGCGACAGGATCACGGTGATGGCGAAGAAGATCTGGGTCGGCGTCCAGTCGCGCGGCAGGGCGGCCGACAGCGCCAGCCAGATCGGGATGGTGGGCACCGACTGCAAGAGCTCGATCAGGCGCTGGATCACCGAATCGGTCTTGCCGCCGACATAGCCCGAGATGCCGCCCAGCACGACGCCCAGGATGACGCTGAGCGCCACCGCCACCAGGCCGACGGTCATGGATGTCTGCGTGCCGTGCATGATGCGCGACCACTGATCGCGGCCCAGCCGATCGGAGCCCAGCAGGAAGATGCGCTGGTTGGGATCCGTCGGCACGATCAGGTGTCGGGTGGTCTCGAACAGGCCGAAGACCTTCCACTTGTAGCCGGTGCCGAAGAAGGTGACCGGCACCTTCTTCTTCGGGTCGGTCGTCCATTCCATGCGCAAGGTCGTTGGGTTGCGCTTGCCGACGATGGCGGGGACCCAGGGCGACAGGCCGCCGTCGTCGAACAGGTGGACCGTCTGCACCGGGATGAAGGCCTGCCGCGCATCGGTCCGCTCGGGGTCCTGGGTCGAGAAGAAGTCCGGCACCAGGACGATCGTGTACATGAAGATCAGCAGCACCGCGCTCGCCATGGCGAGGTGATGCCGCCGGAAGCGCCACCACACGAGCTTCCAGTTGGACGCGACGGCAATCCGGTCCTCGGCCTCCTTGCCGACAGTGATGTCTGCCGTCGTCATTGGAATTCATGCTCTTCCGGACCGCGCGC